>NZ_JBARMD010000001.1:0-9069 GCF_049802275.1 Occallatibacter sp.
CGAATGGTGAGATTGATGCGGCGCAACACCCAGGTTTCGGCGTGACCGGTTTTATAACTGCGTTCGATATTCTTCAGGTCGATCATGATGTTTGTTTACTCCGATCTCAAAGCAAGAATTGGGTCGACTGCGGCTGCCCGGCGCGCGGGTAACCATGCAGCGAGAAACGAGGATCCAGCAAGCACCACGGTAACAGCCGCGAAGGTAAGGGCATCATGGTCGCGAACACCGTAGATGTAGCTGCCGGCGAATCGAGCGGCGAACCATGCGAGTGTTCCGCCGAGGGTGAGGCCGATCGCGACCAGTACGACTGCGCGGCGGAGGACCAAGCCGAGAATGCTGGATTGCTGTGCGCCAAGCGCCATGCGAATGCCGATCTCGCGCGTGCGCTGGACAACTGCGAAGGATAAAAGCCCGTAGAGACCGACGGACGCGATCATGAGCGCGAGTGCTGCGAAGGCTTCCAGGAGACGCGCGATGAGCGTCTGACTTCCGAAAGAGTCTTCGACGGCTTGATGGATTGTTTTCACATCGGTGGTTGTGGCGTCGGGCGCCACCTCGTGCAGGACTTTGTCGAATTGCGCGCGCAGGGCATCGGCGGGCACTCCGGCTCGGATGGCTACCTGGATAAAGGCCGTTGCAATGCCGTAAAGAGGCGTGCCGGGATCGGTCTGCGCAAGGCAGAAGTAGATCTCAGGGCGGGTCGAATCGATCACGTTGAGTTGCTTTACATCCGCGATCACCCCAACAATGCGGATGTTGGCGAATCTGCCTTTTCCCATAGAGAGGATGTGGCCAACTGGATCCTGTCCGGCCAGGTATTTATCGGCGAAGGCCTTATTGACGACTGCAACCGCGGGTGACGTGGCAGTGTCGTCTTCAGTGAAGAAACGGCCGCGCACCATGGGAATTCCCAACGCGTCCACCAGGCCCGGAGAAGCAATGCGACCGTCGCCTTTGGGCTGCTGGTCGTAAGGAACATCTTTGTGGTCGAGCGAAGTGATGATGGTGACCATCATCTCGGAGCGCAGAGGTAGCACGGAACTGAGAGCAGCTACGCGCACTCCCGGGATGGCGCGGAGGCGATCAAGCAACGGCAGGTAAGACGTTGTCACAACGTTGCCGATGGATGGAGCTGTTTGGTCAAGATCGCTTTCACTCGCGTTAAGAATGACACCGCCGGTGAGGACGTTCTGCTGGGTGAATCCGAGCGGCACCTGGCGAAGAGCGTGGATGGTGCGAAGGAACAGTCCAGCGCCAACGAGGAAGACGAGGGTAAGCGCCAACTGGCCAACGACGAGGGCTTCACGCGCGCGGTTCGCGCCGGCGGAAGAGGTTGTCGCCACTCCGCCAAGGCTTTCGCGCACATCGTTGCGCATGGCTCTGAACGCGGGAAACAGACCGGCGATGAGAGCTGTGAACAGGGTAAGGCTAACGAGGCACAGTATCACGCGCCAGTCGACGTGGATGGTCTGTGCTACGGGTACTTTTCTCTCAATCTGGCGCCAAAGCAACTTGATTGCGGATTGTCCGAGCAGCATGCCGACAGCTGCGCCAATGATGCTGAGGAGAAGACCCTCAATGATGGTTTGTTGAAGAAGCCGGCGGCGGGTGGCGCCGAGTGCAGCGCGCACAGCATGTTCGCGCGTACGCGAGACTGCGCGGGCAAGCATAAGACTGGTAACGTTGAGGCACGCGAGCGCCCAGATGCCGAGGACAACACCATAGAGAAGCCATAGCGGCTTGCGGGCCGTCTCAATCAGCGACTGTTGATAGCCCGTAACTTTTATGCTGGTCGGCAACTGATCGCCGGTGACTTCCTTTGCAACGACAGCCTGGGTGCGGCTTAGATCGGCGGCCAGTTGCGCTGCGGACATACCGTCGGGAAGACGCGCGTACAGCGATCCGCCGATGCTATCTTTACTGGACATTGCCGAGCGCGCGGCCGGCGGAATTGCAGCCGGAGACCAAACCGACATTTTGTCGCCATACCAGAAGAAGAATCCTTTTGGCAGAACACCGATGATGGTGTAGGGTTCGCGGCGAATGGCCAGGCTTTTGCCGATTACGCTGGGATCCGCGTTGAAGACTTTGTGCCAGACATCATCTCCGATCAGGACCACACGGTTTCGTCCGGGCTGGTTCTCCTCTTCACGGAAGCCACGACCAAGAACCGGTTGAACTCCGAGCATGTCAAAGAGCCCTGCGGTGACGGCTCCGTGCGTGACCTGGTAACGGCCGCCGGGCCCAACGACGCTGGCAAAGGACGATCCAGCATTCAGGACTGCGCCGATCTTCAATCGCGGTCCGACGGCATCGCGCAGTTGCAGCATGTTTGCATAGGTCAGGTTGTAATAGGGCATGGGCCCGCCGAGCTCAATGGAGACGATGCGATCGGGATGTGTGTACGGAAGAGGGCGCAGAAGGATTCCGTTGAGCAGGGTGAAGACAGCAATGTTGGCGCCCAGGCCGAGAGCAAGCACAGCAACGACGGTCAGGGCAAAGCCTGGAGCGCGCCGCCACTGACGAAATGTGTATCGCACATCCTGCATCGTCGATTGCAACATGACTTCCCTTCTGCGCTGTGCGCTATTCAGTGCGTAATGCCCGCATGGGTTCGACCCTTGCCGCACGGCGCGCGGGCAGCCAGCTGGCGAGAAGAGAGGCCGCGAGCAGTACAACAGCAACTGCAGCGACGGCACCGAAATCAAGTTTGCCTACTCCAAAGAGCATGTTTTGCATCGCCCGTCCCACAAAAAAGGCGGCAACCAGGCCGATAGCCAGACCCGCCATTGCCAACAGCATTGCTTCTTTGAGAACGAGCCGAACGACCCGGCCTCGGCTTGCACCCAGGGCCATACGCAATCCGAGCTCGTGTTCGCGCTGGGCAACTGTGAAAGCCATGACGCCGTAGATCCCAATCGACGCCAGCAGCAAAGCCACTCCGGCAAACGCAGCGAAGAGCGACATGGTGAATCGGTCGTCGGCAAGCATCAGGCTTTTGACTTCATCGAGCGTGCGCGGTTCTGCAAGGGCGATTTGCGGATCAACCGCATGTACGGCATTGGCGATGCTTCGCGTCATCGTTTCTGGATCTACCGCGGTGCGAACGCCGATTACGGCGGAGGGCCACGGTATCTGCCAAAACGGAATCTCGATTTCAGGGAAATCCTGGCGAAAGCCGCCGGCGCGCACATTATGAAAGACGCCAACGATTTGCCATTGAATGTACGGCCCCAGTTTGGTAACTCCCGGAATCAACTCTTCGACATTGATTCGCTGCTGGAGCGGGTCTTTGCCCTTGAAATATTTCTGCACGAATTGTTCATTCACCACCGCGACATGCACAGTGTCGGCGGTGTCTTGATCGGTGAACGCGCGGCCGCGTGTAATTTGAATACCGTATGTCTTGAAATAGTCGGGCGTTACCATGCCGAAAGCTGAGCCGGGTCTCTGGGAAGGATCAGCCACGTCGGGTTGCCCCGCGATGGTGAACGGCATTCCGAAGCCGGGTCCCTCAAGTGGCAATCCAACCGAAGCGGACGCGTCGAGCACGCCGGGCACGGATTTGAGGCTCGTGAGCATCTGCTGGTAGTACGCGATGATCACCTTGGGATCTTTCGGGCGAGCATCCGGAACAGGCAGCGAGAATGTCTGCACATGCACAGTGTTGACGCCAAGGTCGACGCGGGTGAGATTCCAGAAGCTGTGGATGGCAAGGCCGGCGCCCGTGAGCAGCGCAAGCGCCAACGCAAATTCGGCGACCACAAGGACCTTGCGCACGCGCTGGCGGCCCGCGCCTGTTCCCGATCTCCCACCCTCCTTGAGCGTTTCGCCCGGATCGATACGGGTGGCATACCACGCCGGCGCGCAGCCAAAGAGCAGGCCTGCGAGCGTTGTGGCTGCAAATGAAAACAACAGAATGGGCAGATTGAGACTGAGATCGGCTTCAGAAGGAAGCGTGCCCCGTGGCATAGATGCAACCAGCCAATGCAGGACCGCGGCTCCTACTCCAATGCCGAGAACTCCGCCAAGGCATGCCAGAAGCAGATTCTCCGTAAGGAACTGCGCGAAGATGCCTCTGCGCGAGGCTCCAAGGGAGCTGCGAATTGCGATTTCTTTCTGCCTTGAGGTGCCTTTCGCAAGCAGCAGGTTTGCGACATTCACGCATGCGATCAGGAGCACAAAGCCGACAGCACCCAGAAGCATCCACAAGGTCTGAATTCGCTCCTTGGGAAGAAAGTCATTCTTCAGCGGCTCTACAATTGCACCCCAACCTTTGTTGCTTTTCGGAAATGCCTTGGCAATATTGTCAGTGACGGAGTCCATATTGGACTGCGCCTGCTTCATTGTGACGCCGGGTTTCAGACGGCCCATCGCAAGCAGCCAATGGAAATCATGATTCCGCTGCTCTGGCTTAAATACGAGTGGCACGATAAGCCACTGATTCAAACGATCTGCCTGTCCTGGCGCCATCACTCCGACCACGGTGTATGCGGTTCCATCGATCTGGAGTGGCTTGCCGATGATATTGGGATCAGAGCCTAGACGTTTCCAAAGCTTGTTCAGCAGAATGACAACGTGATCTCTACCCGCGACGCCCTCTTCCGGCAGAAAGTCGCGGCCATAGCGAAAGGGTGCACCCATCATGCGATACATGCCGGGAGTTGTTTGCTGACCTTCCAGGTACTCCGGTTGATCCTTCGTTGCAAGGTTGAAGCTGCCACCGGTGAAGGCGTTCAAATCCTGAAAGACGGTGTTCTGGTTTTTCCAGTCAAGAAAGTCCTGCGCGGCAATCCCGTTACGACCTCCCTGAATCTTCGACCACACCATGACAAGCTGGTCGGGCTGAGGATACGGCATGGGCGCCAGGAGCGTGGCGTAGACGATAGTAAAAATGGCGGTATTTGCACCGATGCCCAAGGCAAGCGTAAGTATGGCCGTGGCCGTAAAGACGGGAGACTTGCGCAACTGGCGCATTGCGAACTGCAGGTTCCGAAGTATCGATTGCATCTGAGTCTCCTTTCTTTCGCTTGTGCTACTCGGTGCGCAAAGCTTGCATTGGTTCGACTGCAGCAGCGCGGCGCGCCGGCAACGCTGCGGCCAGGGAGAGCATGAATATGGTGACGATCACAGCCGCGCAGAGCGTGAGCGGATCAAAGATAGATACACCGAATAACTGGCTGCGGAAGAGTCGGCCAAGTGCGACAAGAGAAGGCAAAGCCACGGCAGTTGCAACCGCAGCGACGATCGCCATCTCGCGGACGATGAGGAGAACGATGACAGATCGCGATGAACCCAGAGCGAGCCGCACGCCGATCTCGCGAGTGCGCTGCTCAGTTGAGTAGGCGAGAACGCCGTAGAGTCCAACCGCCGCGAGAATCAACGCAAGCGCGGCGAAGCCTATGGCGAGAAAAGCCAGGGCGCGCTCGTCAGATGCACTGCGCTCGACCTGCGCATCCATGGTGCGCAACCCCTCCACGACGAGCGTCGGATCAAGCTGATGAATGGTCTGCCGAATCGCGCCTTCGAGGGTGCCGGGTGGGGGCGACGTGTGTATATAAACGACGACATCTCCAGGATGCTTCTGCTGCAGGTAGGGCTGGTAGACCGCGGGCCCGAGCGGAGTGCGCAGATCGGTGTGGCGGATGTCGCCAACTACGCCAACTATGGTGATGTTGTAATTCGGCTTGTTGCTTGAGCCTTCCTGCAACTGGCGACCGATGGCATTTTGCGGTGTGCCGAAGAAGCGTTTGGCGAAGGCGAGGTTGATGATGGCAACTTCGGGCTGTCCCTTGGTATCGGCGGCGGTGAATTCCCGGCCTGCCAAAACCGGCTGACGAATGGTGGCGAAGTAGCCGGGCGTAATGCGGGGCTCCTCAAAGTTCATGCTCTCGTCTTCCGCAGGCTTGTATCCCTGAACAGAGTAATTCGATGTCTCTGTGTCGCCTGACAACTCCGGATCGTTGTTAGCTGCGACCGAGACGACGCCGGGAATTCGACCCAATGCCTGGATGGAGTCAGTAACGATTTTGCCAGTACGATCCTCGCCGTACCCTGAATTGGTAGGATTCAGCGAAAAGGAGACGAGGTTTGCGGTTTCGAATCCGAGCGGCTGGTGACGCAGATTATCGAAGGTGCGGAGAAAAAGACCGGCACCGCCAAGCAGCAAAACGCTGAGCGCGATCTGCGCGCCTACTGCGAACTTGCGGAAGCGTTGCGAATCTTTGGAGAGTGTTCCCGTATTTTGCCGCAGAGCGCCGGCGAGTTGAGGACGGAGGAAATGGAAGACCGGCGCGATGCTGAAGAAAAGGGTGGCCAAGACAGACAGTCCCAGCGTGAAGAGCAGAATGCGTGTGTCGACTGCAGCCGAGTAGGGCTCAGATCCCGGATCGGAGTTGGTGAGAATGCGTACCAATGAGGTCGCAACCACGGGAGCCAGCAGGATGCCGGCCACCGCACCGGTCAGGCCGAGAACTGTTCCTTCGATCATGAGTTGCGAAACAATGCGGCTGCGACGCGCGCCAAGTGCATAGCGCATCGACATTTCACGCCCACGATTGGCGGCCCTCAGCAGCAGAAGAGTGGCAACGTTGATAGCGCAAAGGACGACGAGCAGGCAGGCCATGCTCATCAAGATAACGAGGGGCTTCTGAAGATCAGTTCGGTCGGGATTGAACCCCTTGGAGTCGTCGAGTACCCGGAACGTGGAGAGATCGACAAAATTCTTCCGGAACCTCTCGCTGGTTTGTTTAAAGAGAGGAAGTTCGTTGGCACGCAAGGTATGCCACAGGGTCCGCATACTTGCGTCGGCCTGCTGGCGTGTGACTCCCGGCTTGAGGCGCGCAACCAGCGTGAGCCAGGCGGACTGATGATTCTTGAGATCGTCAATGGGAGCACGCCACGGAATCGCGATATCGACCATGCTGGTGGGCACGAAGACGCTGGGACGATATCCGCCAATTGCGGAGTCGAAATTTGGCGGTGCAACTCCGATGATGGTGAAGGAGTGACCGTTGATGAGGATTGTCTGGCCGACGACGTTCGCCGCAGCTCCGAGGTGAGTGCGCCAGTAGTTATAGCTGAGCACCGTGAAAAAATTGGAGTCCTTTGCGGTGTCGTCCTGGGGCGTGAACAGGCGTCCGGCAGCCGGCTTCAATCCGAGCAGTTGGAAATAATTGCCAGAGACAACCTCGGCATCGTCGTTCTCAGCCTGGTTGTGCCACGAGAGACCTACCTGCGCTTTGTCTGCTGCGAGAATGCCGCTGAATACCTGGTTTTGATCCCGCAGGTCTTTATACATCGGGTAAGAGAAGTAATTGTGATGATCCTTGGTGTCCCCGCCGAAGCTGCTCATGGAACCGTTGAATGCTCCATTCCATTCGAAGCGGACCAATTCCTGCGGCTTCTGCACGGGAAGCATGCGGAGAAGGACCTGATCGAACATGGTGAACACGGCAGCGTTGGCGCCGATGCCCAGCGCAAGCGTCACGATGATCGTGATGCTGAAGCCAGGCGATTTGCGCAACTGCCGCAGCGCGTACCGAAGATCATTGATGAGCGAATTCATTGTGACCTCTCCTTATTCAGTGCGCAGGGCCTGCACGGGATCAATGGAGGCAGCACGGCGCGCGGGAAGCCATGCAGCGAGTGTGATTGCGAGGGCGAGCACGCCAATCGCGATGATTAATGAGAGAGCATCGAGCGGATGTACGCCGAAAAGCACTGAGGCCTCAAGGCGTGTGGCAGCGATGGCGAGAAGCAACCCAAGCGCCAGGCCCACGGCTGCCATGCCTGCCGTATCGCGAAGGATGAGCAAGGCAGTCGTTTCGCGGGATGCGCCGAGCGCCATGCGGATTCCGATTTCGCGTCGGCGCTGGTTGACCCGAAACGCGAGAAAGCCATAGAGGCCCACGACTGTGAGCGCAAGTCCGATGAAACCGAGCGCGCTGACGAGTTCAGCCATCATCTGATAATTGCCCGCGGAATATCGGATGAGCTCAGGCAATGAAGTGAGCATCACCGGGTCGAGTAGTGGATTGGCGTGAATGAAAACCTGGCGGGCGGTTTGGGCGAGAGCCATGGCATTTTGGCTGGTCTCAATGACGAATGTGATTTCGCCCATCTGCGAGAGGTGGAAGGGCAGGTACATGTACGGTTCCGAGATCTCGCCAATCTGGTTGATGGGCGCGTCTTCAGCGATGCCAATGATGCGGGCATCGAGATCCTTGCCATTGAGGAAACCGGGAAGGTGAACGACCTGGCCGATGGGATCGGAGGCGGGCCAGAACTTCCGCTCCATCGCCTGGCTGATTACGACATTTGTCGGGCCGTTTGCATCGTCTGCGGAAGTGAAGCCACGGCCGCGCAGGACGCTTGTACCGGTGACGTTGAGGTAATCGGGGCTAACCGCGTTGTACTTGATCTCGAGCGGGTCGTGTATCTCGGGATGACTTGGCAGCGTCGCCTTGGCTGCGATTCCGCCCTCGGAGAGCATGAGCGCCGAGCGAATGGCATAGGCCACGTGCTGAACCCCGGGAAGAGCGCGCAGATTGGCGAGCACGGCATCGCGCAGCGGCGCTTCGGGTTCTTGTGTAAATGCCACGAGTACCTGATTGCGGGTGATACCGATGTCGTTTGTCTTCGTGTTCAGGAAGCTGCGCACCAAGGTTCCGGTAGAGACCAGCAGGGCAAACGAGATGCCGATCTGCAACCAAATAGCTGCGCGACGAAATGCCGGTGTCCGACCGGTTGTGCGCCCAGCGAAGCTTGCCTGCAAGGCCGGAACCAGCTCAGGTCGCCGGACCTGTACAAGTGGAACAAGGGCGAGCATTAACATTGTTGCCGTCGCCAGCAATCCACCAAACACGAAGACACGCCAATCGATGGCGAAGCGAGTTGTGGATTCCCAGGAGGAAAGCATGGCAGGCTCTGAAACGAGCAGGCGCGGGGCCAGCGCGGCAATCGCCGCGGCAACGCCCAATCCGGCGATCCAGCCCAGGATGCAGAGCAGCGTGTTCTCAATCAAGAGTTGCCGGGCGACGACCCAGCGCCTGCCACCTAGAGATA
>NZ_JBARMD010000002.1:0-25213 GCF_049802275.1 Occallatibacter sp.
GGCGCTGGGCTGCGTGCATCATGGCTTCAGCTGCGGAGACTCCTTCAGAGCGGAATTTTTCGTCCGCATCGAGCAGCAGGATGCCATTTTTCGCGACGATGCCGATCACCATGATGAGGCCCATGAACGACGCGACATTGAACGTGGTGCGTGTGATGAGCAGGGCGAGGATGACGCCGGAGATCGACAGAACAGAGGATGTGAGAATAGCGATCGGCGCCGGAAAGTTGCGGAACTCGGCAAGCAGGACGCCGAAGACCAGCGCGAGCGCCAGCAGGAGAACCTTCAGCAGGTCGTGGAATGATTTCTGCTGCTCTTCGTAGGTGCCGCCGTAGGTGACGCGCACCGACGCAGGCAGGTGCATACCTTGGACAGTCTGCTGGACCTTGGCCATCGCGGTGCCGAGGTCAGAACCTTCAAGACGGCCGGTGACGACAACCATGCGCTGCAGATTTTCGCGTCGAATCTCGTTCTGCGGCGGAAGCTGTGTGATTGTGGCGAGCGAGCCGAGCGTTGCGGTGTGTCCTGCGGAACTGTTGAAGACCGTATTCTGGATCGCGTCGAGCGATTTGCGATGCTCTTCGCTTAGACGCACACGGATGGTGTAGGGACGGCCATTGGCAATCAATGGATCGTTCGCGGGCAGACCATCAAGGATCGACGTCGCATCTTCGGCAACTTCGGTCGGCGTAAATCCGAGCCGAGCCGCAACGGTCGGGCTGACTTGGAAGTTCGTTGCGGGTCCGCTGATGGTGTTATCGATTCCATTCTCTACATCGACCACGCCGGGAATCTTGCCGATGGCATCGCCGACTCGTGGACCGAGTTGGGTCAACAGGGCCTCATCGTCGGAAAAGATCTTGATCTGGATTGGCTCTGGTGCGTTCGACAGATCACCGATCATATCCTGCAGCACCTGGATGAATTCGACATCGAGCGCGGGCTCGGTCGCCTTGATCTGCGAACGAACGTCTTCCATGACTTCGTCGATGCTGCGGCCGCGCTTTGATTTGAGCTTGACAGTGAAGTCGCCGGTATTGGCTTCGGTTACAGCGGCGAGGCCCATCTGAAGGCCCGTGCGGCGCGATGTGCTTTCGACTTCAGGGGTCGCGCGCAAGATTCGCTCGACGTGCTGGAGAACGCGGTTTGTTTCGGTGAGGGAACTGCCGGCGGGCATGATGTAGTCGAGGATAAATCCGCCTTCGTCCATCTCCGGCAGCAGGTCGGAGCCGAGCGCTTTGTATCCAAAATACGTTGCCATCACAAGCATGAGACATGCGAGGCCGAGCAATAGCGGCTTTGCCAACGCCCAGTCGAGCACGCGGTGATGCACCCTGAGCACGCGGCTCATGAAACGGCCGGTAGTGTGTTCCTTGTTTTCGGGTCGCGCTTCGTGGCTGCGCAACAGCACGAGGCTCAAGCCGGGCGTCCACGTGAGCGCCAGCATCAGCGATGTCAGTAACGATGCGGCCATGGTGATGGCCAGTGCGCGGAAGAATGAGCCTGTCACACCCGTGACGGAGATGAGCGGCAGGAATACGACGACTGGCGTGATGGTCGAACCAATCAGCGGGACGGTGATTTCGCTGAGCGCCTTGCGGACCGCACTGGCGCGGGGTTCACCATTGTCGCGATGCATGACGATGTTTTCGACGACCACGATGGCGTCATCGATCACCAGGCCGATTGCTGCGGCCAGACCGCCGAGTGTCATCAGGTTGAAGCTCTGGCCGATCGCCCAGAGCACGAGGATCGTGACGGCGACGGTGACCGGAATGACGAGGCCGGCGATCAGCGACGATGTCCAGTCGCGCAAGAAGAGGAACAGGATGATGCAGGCGAGGATGAGCCCGATGAAGATGGCGTCGCGCACACTGGAGATGCTGTCGCGTACAAGCTGCGACTGATCGTAGAAGGGCTCGAGCCTCACGCCTGGAGGCAGTTTCTGGCGAAGTTGCGTAATCTCTGCGGAGACTGCATCGGCGACCGCAACGGTGTTGGAAGAAGGTTGGCGCGCGATATTGAGCAGCACGGCATTTTTGCCGTTGGCCATAACTGTGGTGTAGATGGGCTGCGTTGCGGACTGCACAGTAGCCACGTCGGCTACGCGGACAGGTGCGCCGGTTGCAGTGGTCTTCACCACGAGCTGGCGCAGCCCTTCGGCGTCGTGCACCTGTGCGCCTACAAGGCCGAGAATGAGTTGGTGATTCGCTTCATAGAGACCTGGTGAGTCGACAATATTTGAAGCCTGAATCGCATTGACGAGATCGGTGACTGTTACTCCGTTGGCTGCCAGCAGGGCGAGATTGGGCGTTACGCCGAACTCCGGCACCTGTCCGCCTTGCACCGTCACGGTACTGACGCCGAGTACCCGGTTCAGCGGTGGCTTCAGGTCGTAGGTGGCAAGTTCCCACAATTGCGTTTGGGAAACGGTGTCGGATGTGAGGCTGTAGCCGAGGATCGGGAACGTGGCGAACGTGAGTCGATTCGAAGTGATCCGCGCGGTAGACGGCAGCGTCTGCTCAACTTTGCTGAGAGCAGCGTCCGTGAGTTGGAGCGCCTGGTACATATCGGCGCTCCAGTCAAAGAAGAGACTGACCTCTGCCGATCCGCGGCTGGTGGTGGAGCGCACGGTGACGAGGCCGGGAACGGAGTTGACCGCGTCTTCAATCGGCCGCGTAATGGTGACTTCCATCTGCTCGACCGGCATCACGCCGTTGTCAATGCCGATAACTACGCGCGGGAAATTTGTATCGGGGAAGACCGAGATGGGCACTTGAAACGAGGCATAGATGCCGGCGATGGTGAGTACGGCGGCGAAGAAGAAGATCGGCCGCGTGAAGTGAGACAGCCAGAACGATTCTTCGTGCGCGACCGGCGCTGGAGTGGCGATCGACATCAGTCCTTGTCGCCTCCCTTGCCGGCAGCGGGCTTGGCGTCGTCATCGTCGGCTTTGCCGACTTTCACCTTGGCGCCTTCGTCGAGTCCATAGGAGCCGCTGGTGATAACCATGTCTGCCGTCGTGAGGCCCTTGGTGATCTCGACGTCGTCGCCATCTTGAATTCCAAGTTCCACGGGTTTCTTGTGAGCCGCGCCGTCTGTGCCGACCACCATCACGGATTTGGATCCGTCCTGCGCGGTGAGGATCGAAGAGACGGGCACCTTCAGAGCGTTCTCGACCGTGTGGCCAGTGATGGAGACTTTGACTGGCGTTCCGACTTTAAGCAAAGCCTTTTTGTTGTCGATCTTCAGCCAGATTTCGAGCGTGGTGCTGCCGGGGTCGAGTGCTGGGCTGATTAGCGTGACCTTCGCATCCACTGGATCCTTGACTCCGGGGACAATCAGGGTTGCATCGTCGCCGATCTTCATCTGTTGCGCGAGACTTTGCGCGATGTGCGCCTTGGCCAGCAGCGATGAAGTGTCCATCACTGTGATCAGCGGTGCGCCGCCGGCTGGAGTCTCGCCGGCGTAGAGCGGGCGATCGGTGACAACGCCGTCGATCGGACTGCGAATCTCAGAAAAGTTGACCAGAGCGGCGGCGCCATCGTATTTTCCTTCAGCCGATGTGAGCTGGCCCTTTGCCGATTTGAGCGCAGCTTCGCGGCTGACGTTGTGCATGGATTCGAGATGCTTCGCAGCGGAGTCGTAGGCGGCCTGCGCCTGCACCAGCGCGGCCTGCGCAGTGTCGAGGTCGCGGCCGGGGATGGCCCCCTCTGCGAAGAGTTGCTTGCGGCTGTTCACGATGCTGGTGTTGAGGTCGAGATTGGCTTTGGCCTGTGCGTAATCCAGTTCGGCCTTCTGCGCATCTTCAGGAACCTGCGCCCTGGTTGCCGTGGCGAAAGCTGCCTGGGCGGCTTCATACGAACCCTTGTTATCCTGCGCCGCTCCGACGAGATCGGCGTTCTCGAGAACCGCGAGAAGCTCTCCCTCCTTTACCTTCGCTCCACGCTGAACGTAAAACTTTTTCACTGGCGCGTTAATCTTGGGCACGATGGCGGCCTGAGCGAGCGGCGCAAGGATAGCGTCGGCGGTGATGTGGTCGGAGATTGCGCCCTGTTCGGGATGCTCTGCCTGCACTGTGATTTCCGGCGCGGGCGTTTCTTCTTTCTTGCATCCCGCGAAAACAAGCATGGGGAGCAAGGCGGCAACGAGCATACGCCCGATGCTCTTTCTATTGCGGATTGGATGGTCGAGTGCAGCCAAAGCAGATTCGTTCATCGGTTCACATTTTCCCGGTCAGTGTTTGCAGTTGCGCGAGAGCCGATTCGTAGCGGACGCGCCCGTCTTCGCGGGCAAGCTGCGCTGTGATGAAGGCCGATTGCGCGTCAACCACTTCGAGCACGGTGCCTTCGCCGCCGATGTAACGCAGCCGGGTGAGGCGCAGGCTTTCGGCGGCGGTGGCCACACTGGCGTCCAGTGAGGCGAGCTGATCGCGAGCGGCCTGGGCTTCGGCGTACGACTCGTCGAGTTGCGCGATAAGGTGGCGCTGAGTCGCAGTGAGGGCTACTTTGGCCGCGTCGTGCTTGATTTCGCTCTGCTTGACTTTATGCTCGGTGGCCAGCCAATCCCAAACTGGGATATTTACAGTTACGGTGGCGGAGTAGCCCAGGTTACGGGCCCGAATTCCACTTGCGGTCATGGGGCCATTGGCTGCAAATTCGTTGGCGTCGATGCCATATGTGTAGTTCAGCCCAAGGGTGGGAAGATAAGCACCGCGGGCTGCGAGCACGTCGGCTTTGCTGACCTCAAGCGTGGCCAGCGCACTTTTCAGCTCAGAGTTATTCTTTGCGGCAAGCTGGTTCACTTCGTCGCGGGAGGCGAGCGCAGCGGGCGTTTCCGGTACCTGGATGGTGTACGGGGTGCGCGGATCGGGGAACAGCAGGACGCCAAGTTCAAGTCGCGCCTTGTCTGCATTCAGTTTCGCGTCGGAGAACTCGCGTTCGCGCTGCTGTTGTTCCAACTGAGCTTTTACAGTGTCGGCGTGCGCGGCTTCGCGGGCTTGTTCGCGCTGGCTGGTTAACTTTGCGAAGTCGTCAGCCTCCGCCTTGGCACGCTGCGCGATGGCGAGCTTTTGATCGGCGGCAGAGAGGCCGTAGTACAAACCGGTGACCGTAGCCACAAGCCCGCGGCGAGCGATCTCGAGTTCTGCAGCGGCGACAGCGGAAGCGGCATCAGCTCGGCGCAAAGCCGAAAAAGCCCCCAGGCTCAGGTTTTCCTCCACAATGCCTTGAGAAATGTACTCCCGGGGTCTTGAGTCATTGGCGACGAATTTGGGATTAGGCGTAGTCACACCTTCTCCGCCCTCGGCATAAAGTCCATTGGGTTGCGTGTAGATGCCCTGGCCGTAATAGCGCGCACTGGGCAGCAATCCGGCGCGTGCGATTGATTTGTCGAGTCCCGCGACTTTGCTGTCGGCCAACGCCGTGGCAAAGTTTGGCTCGCTGGATTGTGCGCGTTTCAGGGCTTCGTCGAGTGTGATCAGGACCGGTTGCGCGGCTGAGGTCGATTCCGGCGGCGCGGCCTGAACGGTGGTCTGAGCCGCGGTCTGTGCAATTCCGTTTGCGGCGATCAGGGCGAGTGCGGCGGAGGTTGAGACGCCCAGCAGAGAAGAGAAGAAGATGCGTTTCAAGCTGGAGCCTGGATGGAGGTCGATCGCCACTGGAACACAGGATATAGTCAAAACCTTAATTTCACCTGAGTCTTGGATGAATCTATGGGAGTCGGAAGCCATTCGTGGAGTTGTGCGCTTAAGATGTTTCTGCATGGAAACCACGAAAGTTGCGGGTGCGGAAGTCTCACGGGTCGGCCTGGGAACATGGGCCATCGGCGGTTCAGATTGGGGAGCGGTGGCCGAGGATGCGGCGATTGCAACCTGCTTGAGCGCAATCGAACGCGGCATCAACCTGTTTGATACCGCGCCCATCTATGGCCGCGGCCGCGCTGAGGAGATTGTTGGCAAGGCGATGCGCGCACACGGCAGGCGCAACGCGTTCTATATCGCCACCAAGGCAGGTCTCGAGTGGAATGAGCGCGGCGTATTCGCAAATTCGACCTCGCCGCGGTTGCGGCGGGAGCTTGAGGACAGCCTGCGCAGGCTCGGTACGGACTACATCGACCTGTACCAGATTCACTGGCCGGATACGCTGGTGCCGATCGCAGATGTGGCGGGTGTGCTGGCGGAGTTCGTGCGAGCCGGCAAAGTGAAGGCGCTCGGCGTCAGCAACTTCAGCGCCGCGCAGATGGAAGAATTTCGGAGCATCGCTCCACTGGCCTCAGATCAGCCGCCTTACAACATCTTCGAGCGTGATATCGACCGTGAGACGCTGCCCTGGTGCGCGGCGAACGGCGTGTCCGTGTTGACCTACAGTTCACTGTGCCGGAGCCTCCTTGGCGGTCGCCTTCAACGGGGGATGAGATTTGAGCCAGGCGATATTCGTGCCGTCGATCCGAAGTTCGAGGAGCCGCGGTTCAGTCAATATATAACGGCGGTGGAGCATCTTGCTGCCTTGGCAAGGGATCGCTTTGGAAAATCCGTGGCGCAATTGGCGGTGCGATGGGTGCTGGACCGGACGGGGGTCTCCGTAGCGCTATGGGGAGCCAAGCGGCCCGATCAGCTAGACGCGGTTGCCGGAGCAATGGGCTGGAAGCTCGATGCTGGGACGATGGCGGAGATTGATCGGATTGTGGCGGAATCGGTTACGGATCCGGTGGGACCTGAGTATCTGACTCCGATGGTGCGCGAGGGATGAGACTCGTAATCTCGCTGAATGGCTTTATCAGCCGATTTCCCGACGCGCCAACCCACCCTACTCTGCGATACTAGTCCGTTATGCCAATCGAAGACCTGCAGCAGGCTGCGCAAAAAATCGCTGGATTTCTTTCTTCCCTCAACAAGCTGGGTGGCATGCGTCTGAAATACCGCATTACCGCTGGCGATGGCGCACGCGATCCCCAGGGACTTGAGGCGCGGGAGATCTACGTGGAACTCGGCGGTCCCGATGTTCCGCTTCTGACCCAGCACAATGGGGAGTTGTTACGGGCCCTGGAGACCATTGCGTCGCAAATGCTTCGCCTGGAGCAGCGTGAGCACGACCTGGTCAGTTTCGATGCAGGCAACTTCAAGGCGCTGCGTGCGCAGGAACTGCGCATGTCGGCCGAGGTGGCTGCGGAGAAGGTGCGCAAGTCCGGCGTGCCGTTCGCGTTTCCACCGCAGAATAGCCGCGAGCGCCGTTTGCTGCACATGGCGTTTCGCGACCTGCCGGGCGTAGAGACGGCCAGCTCGGGCGAGGGCCAGGATCGCTTTCTCGTGGTCTTTCCCGAAGGCAAAACGAACCTGCCGGTGACGCCGCCCGTGAAGCCACGGGGATTTGGCTCTGATCGGGGATCAGGACGCGAGCGGGGATATGGACGCGATCGGCGATGAATGTCAACGAAGACGTTGGCTGGCCGTTCTAAAGACCGCGACTCGGCTATGCCAATATACCGAACAATGAAGACTCCAATTTCTCTGCTGATGGTGTTTGCCGCACTCGTGTGTTCGGCGCAAAAGCGAATGGTGCTCATCGACCAGGATGGCTCCGGCCCGGGCGGCTCAAACCAGATGGCGATGCTGGTCTTGTTGCAGGCGCCACAGGTCGAAGTGCTCGGAATCACCATGGTGACGGGCAACGCCTGGCGCGATGAAGAGACGCTGCACACCTTGCGCATGCTTGAGTTGACCGGCCACAGCAACGTTCCTGTCGCGAAAGGCGCAGTGTTTCCGCTGGTGCGGACCGAGCGCGATACCCAGCTCTCCGCGGCGATCGACGGAAAGGTGACATGGCTGGGCGCGTGGGGGCAGGGGCCGATGACGTTGATCGAGGCAAATGGCGGCGTCACTCCGTTCACGCCTGACAAACTCGACACGCATGGGCCCTATGCGATTCCGCCGCTGCCCGAGGGCAAGCCTGCGTTGAAAGCCATCGACGAGGATGCTGCGCACTTCCTCATTCGCCAGGTGCGCGCGCATCCGCACGAGGTGACGATTTATGCGGCTGGGCCACTGACCAACATTGCACTGGCCGTTTCGATCGATCCCGAATTTGCGGAGCTGACGCAGGGCATCGTGATCATGGGCGGAAGCTTGAATCCGCAGACCGACGATCCGGAATTCGCAACCAACCCGCGCCATGAATTCAATTTCTGGTTTGATCCTGAGGCCGCGCATATTGTTCTGCGCGCGGCGTGGCCACGGATTGATGTGACCACGGTCGATGTTTCGATCAGGGCGCCATTCACGCAAAAAATGCTGGACGAGATTTCGAAATCGCAGTCGCCGACCGCAAAGTACATTGCAGCGTGGAGCCAGAACCGCTATTACCTGTGGGATGAGCTTGCGGCCTGCGCGTGGCTCGATCCGACGCTCATTACCCTGGAGAAGGTTGAGTATATGGACGTCGACCTGAGTCACGGCCCGAGCTACGGCGACACGCTCACATGGACGGAACAGCTAAAACCAGAGACCGGCGTGCGACTGGTTCACGCGCAGCTTGATCTGGATCTGCCGCGCTTCCAGAGAATGTTCGTCGACCTGATGTCGCGATAAGGATAGAGCTGCGCAACTTCCTGAGATGCAAGGGGTCTCTTCGGTACTCTTGCGGAATTGAGCTCACCCGCATCTAATTGAGCCACAAGCTATCTAGATTATTGATTGAAACACTTTCCCTGATTGCCTTGTGTTGCAGCCAAATCCCATTTGGAAAGAGGACCACCATGTTTTCTTCAAACCTTTTGTCGCGCCTCGGGCGCACGCCTCTGCTGGCGTTAGGGTTGACCATTGCTCTCGCAGGATGCGAATCGAAACAGGACAAGGCAATCGACCAGGCGAAAAAGCAGGCCGTGGCGACGGGTCAGCCGCAACAGGTCGTGACCGTTGATAAGACTGGAACCACCACGACAACGGTGGTGCAGCCGCCGGCAAAGGGCCAGACGACGGAAGCAATGACGACTACCACCACGCCTGCGACGCCCGGCGCGCCCGTGCCACCGCCGCAGGATCCGAAGGTGTATCCGGTGGGTGGCGACCCGAATCAGGACCAGGCGAGCGAATCTGCAGGGCAGGATGGCAGCAGGCCATCGCCTGCGGGACCTATCGCGCCCGTCCATGTGACTATCCAGGCCGGAACCAGCCTGGCCATTCGTGTTGACCAGCGCATCAGCGTGAAGACCAGCCACGCTGGCGACGCATTCACCGGCGAAGTGGTGGAACCGGTAATTGACCCGAACGGAAACGCCGTTGTGCCGAAGGGCACTCAGGTGGCGGGCGTGGTCGATGAGGTACACAGGCGTGGCCACTTCAAGGGCGCGTCGGTGCTGGAACTGCGTCTGACCTCGATGACGCTCAACGGAACGCAGTATCACCTCAGGACTGCCGATCTAACCCAGCGCAAGAAAGGCAAGGGCAAACGCTCTGCGGCCATGATTGGCGGCGGAGCCGGCTTGGGCATGCTGATCGGCGGCATCGCCTCCGGCGGCACGGGATTGCTGATTGGCGGCCTTGCCGGCGGTGGTGCAGGTACGGCCGCTGCTGGACTGACCGGCAATCGCGACCTCGACATCCCGGCGGAGACCGTGGTGCACTTCAAGCTGGCGCAAGACCTCGTCGTGCAGGGCTAAAGGCGGGTTCAGAATCCTCTTGCCAGCCGCGCGACCTCGCGGAACAATGCGGCAGAGGCGAAATATGTCAGGCGAATCCATTCTGGGTGCGAGCGAACTGGTCGCATTCGCACCCACCACCGATCCGGCAAAAGCGCGCGTGTTCTACGAAGGCGCACTCGGGCTGCGGCTGGTTGCCGATGAGAAGCCGTTCGCGCTGGTGTTCGACGCCAACGGAACCATGCTGCGCGTGACGACTGTACACGAACTGAAGCCCGATCCGTTCACGGTGCTCGGGTGGCACGTCGCAAATATTGAAGAGACCGTTGACCGTCTGGCTGCAGCCGGAGTCGAGTTCAATCGCTACAAAGGCGTGAATGACGCCGACCCACGGGGTATCTGGAACTCGCCCAGCGGCGCACGTGTGGCGTGGTTCAAGGACCCGGATGGGAATGTCCTGAGCGTGACGGAATTCAAAACGGCGTAGGTTTGAAGTTTTGCACTGTCTCAGAATCGTGGCATGAAGCATCCGGCGAAGTTACTAAAGGCCAACGAAGAAAAAGAGTAAGTAACACCGGGGGGTGGGGCGACTCAATTCGCCCGGAAAGATGCAGCCATTCCGCGCGAAGCGCAGGCATCATTCGAGTGTATTTCCACTCCATTTTCATTGTGCGCCAAGGCAGGGAAATTACCTGCAAAACGGAGCGAAGGAAAATTCGCTTCGCATTCAGCGACTTAGCGTGATTTGGCGGCGCGACCGCTTGACATGCGCGCGGAGCGGAGCTTGCGCATTGGCGGTCACTCACTCAGAACGGCGAGCGGGCGGTTCGTTGTTCGGATTTCCTTGGCGCGTGCGTAAAGGAATTTTCCGAGGGAGATGCTTGGAAGCTCGCAAAACTGGTAGGAAAGCCGCGCCATCGGGACGGCTACGAATAGCCAAAGCATGATGCAAAACGCAAACATGACAAGAGGATGAATATGAACGCCGGGCGCAATTCTTGAAAGCAGACGAGGAATCCAGTCAACGAACGGCTTGTGCCATAAATAAAGGCTATAGCTATAAAGGCCAGCCTTTTGCAAATGTGTTTCCAAGGCGACGGGGACGGGGAAGTGTTCCTCACCTTTGTAAAGAAATGCAGCTACAACTGCAGCGGTAAGCAAGGCAAAGAGGAGGAATGACATGGTGTATAGCGGCCTAACAAATGCAGCGGCAATGGCGGCCGTTCCGATTACGTATAGAGAGTACTTAGGAATCGGGCGGATAGTGCCTCGCATATGACGTTCAGCGACGTACGCCCCGAGTGACCAACTAAACCAAAAGATCAACGGTGAAAAGCTCACGTAGTGAGGAAGTCCTCTGACACTCCACAGAAGACGCAATGTGACCTCAATGGCAGCGAGGCCTATGAGTGATCGTCCCCAACCAAGGCGTCTCGCAAGCCGAATTAGAAGTGGATATAGAGCATAAAGCTGCATCTCCAGAGCGATAGTCCAGTAGGATGCATTGATGCCAAAGGTTGACTGTTCGCCAAAGTTATGGACGAGGAACAAGTGAGTGACAAACTGGTTCGCGTTCGACAACGAAATGGAATGCAGGCGGGTCGCGGGGAAGGCGAAAGTGAAAAATACGAGGGTGACTAGATAAAGCGTATAAATTCTAAAAAACCGCCGCCAAAAAAACAGCGGCCATTGCGGGAATCTTGAAAAACTGAGATGGATACAAAATCCACTGACAACAAAAAATATTGCCACTCCTGCCCATCCAAGGGTCACCGGAAGCAGCAGCAGGAACGAACGAGAGACATTGAAATCAGCAAACCAATGATGCCACGATAACTGATCACGACCGAATGCCATACCAAGGGAGTGATAGGCAAACACGAGAAGAATGGCAACTCCTCGAATTGGATCAAGAAAATCAATGCGCCTGTTGATAGGTGCGTCGGACGGCGTGCGAGTGGGGTTCTCTGGCTTGTCACCGGTTGAACTCACGCCCGAATCGAGAGTCACCGAATTAGGCGAAAGCAGACTCCCTGCCACAGGACCCATATAGTTCGCTCCACCATGGATACATAAGCGACTTTTCCGAATCGTCCGCTTGAAAAGCAGAGGGCGGGAAAACGAAAATCCAGGAATTTATGTGTGATGCGAAATTCGGATTACTGCCGGGTTTGCGGGAAGCAACAAGTGGAACGTACATGGAGAATGAGAGACCGCACAATCCCATGAAAGTAACAAATCTGCTGTTACTCTACGCGAAAACATCGATTCGGCGGGACGTCATCTCGGCATGGGCGGTAATCCAACCTCTACCCGGGCGGGTACATTTAGAGCGGCCGCATTTCAGAATCGATGTCAGCTACTATTCAGGTCGATTCGGTCGCTGCGGCGACCTCCGGTCGAAATGACAGTTCGCTGGAGTAGGGATTTTCGCGTCGCATGAATAAGGCCGCGCATCGCGCGGCCTTTTCTGATCACTGACCCCTGATCACTTGGTTTTTACCCGTTCAGCATTTCCTGCAGCTTGTTCAGCGTGCGATGCAGGTCCTTGTCTGTGCGGCGATGCTCGTCGATCTTGCCGATGGAGTGCATTACGGTGGTGTGGTGCTTGTTGCCGAACTGGCGGCCGATTTCAGGCAGGCTGGCTTCGGTCATCTGCTTGGCGAGATACATGGCGATCTGGCGCGGGACCACAACATTGCGCGAGTTGTTCTTCTGCTTCAGGTCGCTCACCTTCATGCCGAACTGCTCGGCCACGGCGCGCTGGATCGACTCGATGGTGATCTTGCGAACCTGCATGTCGATGAACTGCTTGAGGCACTGCTGTGTCGTAACCAGCGTGATCTCGGTGCGATTCAGGTTGCACCAGGCGACAAGCCGCGTCAAAGCTCCTTCAAGCTCGCGCACGTTGGTGCGGACGTTGGAAGCGATGAACAATGCGACGTCGGTGGGAAGCTGAACCTGGTCGTTCTCTGCTTTCTTCTGCAGGATGGCGACCTTGGTCTCGAGATCGGGCGGCTGAATGTCGGCGATCAGGCCCCACTCGAAACGGGAGCGCAGCCGGTCTTCAATCTCGGCCAATTCTTTCGGCGGACGATCCGAAGCGATGACAATCTGTTTCATGCTCTCGTGCAGGGCGTTGAACGTGTGGAAGAATTCTTCCTGCGTCCGCTCTTTCTGCGCGATGAACTGAATGTCGTCGATCAGCAGTACGTCCACGGTGCGGAAGCGATCACGGAAGCTGGTCATGCGATCGTTGCGCAGCGAGGTGATCATTTCATTGGTGAATTTCTCCGCCGAAACATAGCAGATGCTGGCCGATGGCTGGCGCCGCTTTACTTCGTGGCCGATGGCGTGCATCAGGTGGGTCTTGCCCATACCCACGCCGCCGTAGAGGAAGAGCGGGTTGTAGGCGCGCGACGGCCGCTCGGCGACGGCCAACGAAGCCGCGCGAGCAAACTGGTTGCCATTGCCGATGACGAAGGCGTCGAACGTGTAGCGGGGATTCAACTGGGCCGCGGTGGACCAGTCGAAGCGCGTCTGCTCTGGCGATCGCGATGCTGGCGCGGTAGGCGCGTGAGCAGGCAGCGGACCAAAGCCGCCATCCTTGCGCTGCGGCGGCATCGAAGGATCTTCTTCGACGGTGACGAATTGCACGTCGTCGAATTCGAGCGACTGAAGATCAATCGCTTCCTGAATCAGGTCGCCGTACTTGTCACCGATGTGCTGAAACTCTTTGGAAGGGACGCGGACGAATAAGATGCGGCCACTGGCGTGACTGAAGCGCGTGGGCTTGAGCCACGTGTCAAAAGACTGGCGAATGACCTTTTTTTCCAGGGCTGCGAGAATCTGCAGCCAGGGATTAAGAGCCGAAGCCGGCGAAATTGCGAATGCCATCGAGCGAATCCTTACCGGCGCCACCTGTGTACTGCCGTGTGAATTCAAACCGCGCGGTTAAGGCAATGGCTCACGCTGCGAGTGAAGCAAAATGCTCACTCACATTCGCTGACTGAAGACATGCCTGATGGCCGTTGGTCTGCCTCGGAAAAATACTGCGAGGCACGGGTTGAAACTCACTCCGTGGGACGCTCGGAAACTTTCTTGAACGGTCCCGATGGTAGCACATTTGGGGTGTGTTGCAATGCCTCTTTCACATAACTTTCGGGAACAAGTGAAAGGTTGCACCACGTACGGTGAAACACATCACACGCGAACGAATTTTTCATGCATCGATCAGAAATTCCTACTCGGTTATTGCGAACATAGAGTCTCTCGGAAAATTGGATGCAGGGGTTCGCCGTTATGTTCGGTGGCTTACAGCCGTCGCTGGGATAATCGGTTTCGTCGATGTCGGCGCAGGCCCATCGTCATCGGTGGACTCTGCCCCTGTCCACCCCGGCTGGATTTGAAGCCCAACCTTCGATATACTTAATACTTGCCATTAGGCCTAGATTTCAGACAGGAAGCAGGAGCGCACTTTTATGCCCAAGCGCACATTTCAACCCAACCGGCGTCACCGCTCGAAGACGCACGGCTTTCGCTCACGTATGAAGACCAAATCGGGAGCTGCCGTGCTGAGCCGTCGCCGTGCCGCAGGCCGGAAGCGCGTCTCAGTCAGCGCCGGCTTTCGCGACTAAGCAGTTCTCCAATTGGATGTAGGGCGAAGCGGCTTTCTCCTCAAGGAAAAGCTACCTTGTGCCGAATCAAAGATGCCACATAGTATTTGGAGAACCGCTCTAAGTCTTTCCCGCCGTTTTGTTTTCGGCTGGAGCAGGTTCCAGAGCCTATCATCCTCTGGCCGAAATCTTTCCAGTTTGCGATGAGCATTTCCTCCAAGCCTGAGCTGCATACCGTTGCGCTGGGTTCGCGCAAGGTTCCCGCCTCTCTGGCTGGCGCGAGGCTGTGCAAGCACGCGGATTTCCAACGCGCCTATGCGGCAGCAGGACGAAAACGCCGCTCGGCATCGATGAGCTGGTTCCTGGCCGCACAGAGCGAGCCGGCCAACCCGCGAGTGGGACTCACGGTAGGCAAAGTGCTCGGTCCAGCGCACGAACGCAACCGGATCAAGCGGCGGCTGCGCGAGGTGTTGCGGCGGCATGTCGACCAGTTGCCGGCGGGCTGCGACCTGATCCTCCATCCGCACCGGACGGTGCTGACGATCGAATTCACGAAACTTGATGCGGAGATTGTGCGTATTCTCCAGCAGGCAAATGCTGAGCAGGCTCGTGCGAACCCGAGTCAATTTACGCAATCCGGCAAGGCAGAGCCACCTCGATGACACGCATCCTTCTTGCCATGCTCGAGTTCTACCGCCGCTGGCTGTCGCCTGCGGTGCACGCGCTTGGTGGTGGCGGATGCCGTTTTGTGCCTACATGTTCCGAATACGCTTCGATCGCAATTGCAACGCACGGTCCGTTCCGCGGTATGGGACTCGCAATCTGGCGTCTGCTGCGCTGTCATCCGTTCTGCCGCGGGGGACTCGATCCCGTTCCGCCTGTCGCAGTAGCAGGCCATTTGCCGCACGAACCGTTAACATAGAACAAGCGGTGAGCCTACGGCGCGCCACTTCTCAACGACAGGAAGTCACACTTGCCCGAAATTCGTAATCCAAATCTAGAGTCGCAGGGTTCCGGCGGCGGCACCGGCGGCGGAGACTTCCGCAGCCTGATCCTCTTTACCTTTCTGGCCCTTGCGGCCCTGATGGTCTACCAGTATTTCCAGAAGCCGGCAGCGAATGCGCCGGCCAGCCAGGCCCAGCAAGCTCAGCAGGCTCAGCAAGCTCAGCAGCAGGCGCAACAACAAGCGGTCTCAGCGCCCAATCCGGGCGGAGAGAAATCGAGCCGGGCCAGCCTTGCGGGGCCTGTCGCAACGGTAACCGCCAGTGCCGAAACCACCACGACCGTCGAGAACGAAAAATTCCGGATCACCTTTACAAACAAGGGCGCACAGGTCCAGCACTGGATTCTGAAACACTACACCGACTCCAGTGGCAAGCCGCTTGACATGGTGCAGCAGGACGCCGCGAGCCGCTTCGGGCTGCCGCTCTCGCTTTACACCTACGACAACGCTCTGACAACGCAACTCAACACGGCGCTCTATGAGCCGTCGACAACGGGCCAGGTGCTGGCTCCGAATTCGCTCAGCTTTCACTACGCGGCCGGCGGGCTCGATGTCGAGAAGACCTTCACGTTTGATTCGAGCTACGTGATCGGCGCTCGCGTCAGCGTGAAGCGTAACGGCGAGCCGGTCCGCGCCCTGGTAGCGTGGCCTGCGGGCCTCGGCGATATGGAAGAATTTCTCGCCGCCAATGGCAAGCGCACCACTTTCCTGGTTCCAACGCAGTCCCAGCTGGCGTGGTCGATTGACGGCAAGCAGGATACGATGGCTGCCAAGAAGGTGAGTGGCGACGCCACCCTCGATCAGCCGTTTGAATACGCGGGCGTCATGGATCTGTATTTCACCGCGGCACTTCTGCCCCAGGTCCCGTCGCGCGCTACCGTGGTTACCTTTCACCACACCATCGACCTGCCCGGCGACCTGAGCGATCCAAACAGCGCCAAGAAACCGGCCGATGTGATCGGTCTGGCCATGGGCGACCAGAGCGGCGATACCCAGCTGCGGATCTACGCCGGTCCCAAAGAGACCGATATCCTCAATTCGATTCGCGCCATCGGCGCGGATGGAAAACCAACCGGCGAGTCGCTGGCATCGGTGATCCAGTACGGCTGGTGGGGCATCATCGCCAAGCCCCTGTATCTCGCCCTGCGCGCCCTGCACAACATGATGGGTCCCGGGAAAAACAACTGGGGCTGGGCCATCATCATCATCACCGTCATCTTCAACCTTGTCCTGCTGCCCACGCGCATCTGGACGATGAAGTCGTCGCTGAAGATGATGCGCATTCAGCCCCGGCTGGACGCGCTCAAGAAAAAATACGCCAATCTGAAGATCAATGATCCCAAACGCGCGGAGATGCAGACCGAGCAGATGGCGATCATGAAGGAAGAAGGCGTGAATATGTACGGCGGCTGCCTACCCCTGGTGCTGCAGATGCCGCTCTTCTTCGCTTACTATCGCGTACTGCTGAACGCCGTTGAGTTGCGCCAGGCGCACTGGTTCTGGCTTACCGATCTGTCGATGCCCGATCCGCTGCACCTTCTGCCGATTCTCATCATCGGCACCATGTTCCTGGTGCAGTTCATCACGCCCTCACCGGGTATGGATCCGACGCAGCGGCGCATGATGGCCATCATGATGCCGGCGATTATGGGATTTACCCTGTGGCATTTCGCCTCGGGCCTGGCGCTCTATTGGATTACCGGCAATATCATCAACCTGATCATGCAGGTGGCCATCAACCAGTCAAAGATTGGCAAGGAGATGCATGAGATCGCGGCACGCCGCGCCGCGAAGAAGCTTCCCAAAGGTGGCAACGCGAACCAACGAGTGATCCAGGGCCGGCGCTAGCAGCTTCCCTGATTTGAAGTTAGAACCCGGGTACCCATCCGTGCGCGTCTTTTAGCGCATGGGTGGGAGACCACCAAGGCATCAATCCGCCAGCGCAGCTCTCAGCGCCTCCTCAATTCTCGGCAAAGAAAACTGAAATCCTCCTGCCAGCAGTTTCTCCGGCTGCACGCGTGCGCCTGCCAGAAGCGCTTCATCGCCCATCTGTCCGAAGAGGGTGCGCACCGCGAGGCCAGGCACCGCCAAAAACGCGGGCCTGTGCAGTTGCCGTCCCAGTGCACGAGTGAACTCCATATTTGTCACCGGATTCGGCGCGGTGACATTCACCGGGCCGGCCAGCCTTGATTGCTCCAGAGCAAACAAGATCGCCGCGATCGCGTCCGTCAAACTAACCCAGCTCATCCATTGGTGTCCGTTTCCAAGCCGCGCACCCAAACCAATGCGGAACGGCGGCAGCATCTGCTCCAATGCGCCGTGTCCCGGACCCAGCACGACTCCGAATCGCATGTGTACGACGCGAATGCCTGCCTGAACGGCTGGTTCCGCGGCAGCCTCCCACTGCCGGCAGAGATCGGCGAGAAAACCCGAGCCGGGAGGCGAGGATTCCGTCAGCAATTCACTCCCGCGGTCGCCGTAGATCCCAATGGCGGATGCCACCAGAAACGCCTTCGGGGGAGTGCGCAGCGACGCGAGTACGGTTGCCAGCTTGCGCGTGGAATCCAACCGGCTCACAGCTAGTTCGCGCTTGTACGCGTCGGTCCAGCGATGGGCGGCAACGCTGGCGCCGGAGAGGTGGATTGCAGCCGCAGCGCCTTCGAGCGGCGCGGGATTCTCCATGGGCGGGTCGGCGCTCGGATTCCATTGCAGTTGTCGTTCAGCGGTCGGAGCCCATCTTAGTAATTGAAGAGTGGGGATCCTTCGTGCGGCGAGGGCCTGCTGCAGGGCATTGCCGATCATTCCAGATGCGCCGCTCAGAACGATTCCGCCGGAAACGATTGTGGCATCCATGTTTACAGGATCATCGTTCCTTTAGCACACGATGATTTCGACCTGTTTGCCCGGAGGACTTGAGTTTAGTAGCATGGGAATGGGTTTTGATCAGGACAAAACCTTGACCTGCCAACCCTGGAGGGCGGGATGAGTGATGCGGTAGCTCGCAACGAGGAAACACAGAAATCGCAAGTGGACACCGAGACTACGGAAAAGTTCATTGCGGAAAAACACATTGGCGAGCGCATCAAGCGGTTGCGGCTGAAGAAGTCGATGGGTTTGGTGGAGCTGGGCAAACACACCGGTCTGTCGGCAAGCTTTTTGTCGCAGCTTGAAACCGGTCGGGTGGTTCCCACGCTCCGCAACCTGGCCCGCATCGCGATGGTCTTTTCTAAAGATCTGTCTTATTTTTTTGAAGCAGAACCGCAATCGATGTTCCGCGTGCACCGGCGCAAGGAACGGGTGCGCTTGCCACAGACGGGTGTCGAAGAACCTACATACTTCTTTGAGAGCCTCGGCTACATGGTGCCTGACCGGCATATGGATCCGTATTTCGCCGAATTCATTCCGCTGGAGCGAGCCAAAGAGCCGAGAGCACATATGCACCCCGGCTACGAGTTCCTCTACATTCTCGATGGCGAACTAGAACTGCACCACGGAGAGCACCACTGTACGTTGACGCCCGGCGACGCGGTCTACTTTGACTCGAGCACGCCTCACTCCTACATATGTGCGGGCAAGAAGCCTGCCGACGCCCTGATTGTGACGATGCACCAACCCCCGGCTACCCAGCCTGTGACCCTTCTGCGATCCGGAAGTGGCGCAACCCTGGTTCAGCGAGCGGTTGCGGGTCGGGGCGTGCTGGGCCAACGCGAGCCGACAGGAAGCTAGGGACCGGTTTTGCACGGTTCTGGCGCTTTATTCACAGTAATGCAACACAATCCTGTACTCCGAATTCACACGCGCTCTTTATCCTTTCAATAGCGAATCCCTCCCTCTCCATGGAGATAGATGTCTCCCGGCGTTTGAAACCGGTCGAGACTGACAGGATTTCCTTTACGCAAAACACATTTTTGGGGCGGATGCCGTGTTCCAGCGCACAGATTCTTTCTGCCCCACTCGGCTCTTCTTATCCGTAGGAGAGCCCCTTCATGTTTGTTCAATTGATCCGCAAGAGCTTCAAATCGCTCGCGGTGTGCCTGTTGTGTTTTTGCTTGTTCTCTGTAGTCTCTCGTGGGCAAAGCACCACGGAAGGCGCGATCGCAGGTACGGTTGTCGATTCCACCGGCGCGGTTATTGCCGGAGCCGCAGTAACCCTGCACAACGATGCGACAGGCGCAAACTTCAACCTGCTCGCTGACCCCAACGGATATTTCAAAGCTCCGCTGGTTCCACCCGGCACCTATACCGTGACAATTTCCGCGAAGGGATTTGGCACCTACAACGCGAAGGCAGTGCCGGTCACGGTTGGTTCGCTGACCGAACTGCACCCCGGGTTGACGACTGGGTCCACGACGGAAACCGTGGAAGTTTCCGGAGTCGCCCCGGTCCTTCAATTTGAGTCGCCGGAAGTCTCCTCGACATTAACCACCCAGGAGATCGTGAACCTTCCCCTGAACGGAGGGCGCTGGTCCAATCTTGCGCTGCTCACGCCGGGCGCCGCATCGGATGCAAATGGTTTCGGCCTGATTTCCTTCCGCGGAATCAGCCCCATCCTCAACAACGTCGAGATCGATGGCGCTGACAACAACCAGGCCTTCTTCTCAGAAGAGCGCGGCCGCACCCGCGCAGGCTATTCCACTTCGCAAATCTCCATCGCAGAGTTTCAGGTAAATACGGGCGTATATTCCGCCGAGTACGGCCGGTCTGCGGGTGGTGTTCTTAACGCCGTCACCAAGAGCGGAACGAACCAGCTGCACGGTCAGGCTTATTTCTACGATCGCGACAATGACTGGGGAGCCCTGAATCCATTCACGACGATCACCACCGTCAACCTTCCGGCGGGCGGGGGCACACCTACATTTCCCAACAGCCCCTATGGACCTAAAGACTGGCGCAAGCGCTGGGGCTTTGGCGCGGGCGGAAAGCTGATTGAGAATAAGCTGTTCTGGTTTTACGCGTATGACCAGTTCAAGCGGAACTTCCCCGGCCTCGCAAAACCGGCTACTCCGTCAACGTTCTTTAACCAGTGGGCTGATCTTGCGTTGCCTGGGGGAGCCACCTGCACCAAGGTGTCCACAACCAAGAGCGGCGTGACCACCGTCAACGCGAAGTTATCCGGAACCGGTACGTCCCCGGGTGATCTCGAAGCTTGCACACTGGCATGGCGCGCCTACGGCGGCAACTATGCAGCCGCGGCAGCGCAGTACGACCAGCTTCTGTATGGTTCGCAGGTTTCATCCGTCACAGGTCTCAAGACAGTGGGATTGCTGGATGATCTGGGCCCGGTTCCGCGCACTGGCGACGAAGTGCTGAATACGCCGAAGATCGACTGGCAGATTACGCAGACAGAGCACCTGAGCGGGCTCTACCACCGGTTGCGCTGGGATTCTCCCGGCGGCGTGCAGACGCAGACCTCGAACAACTACGCCGTGGATACCTTCGGCACCGACTACGTGAAGCTGGACTACGGCCTGGTGAAGCTCGACAGCATGTTCACCACAAGTCTTTCGAACGAGCTTCGCGTGCAGTATGGCCACGAACTCGATTGGGAAGGCCAGCAGCCTTACAGCGACTTCACCAAGCAATCGCTGACCAACTCCACCGGCATTCCCGTGCAGCTCGCGATCCAGGGTGGGTCAAGCAACTATGGTTTCACCGCGGGTTCGCCGTACTACTCATTCCGTACTGCATATCCAGACGAGAAGAAGTCGCAGATTGGCGATACCGCGATGTGGACGCATCATGGCCACACGATCAAGTTCGGTCTCGACATCCTTCGCAACGTCGACACCATCAACAACCTCTACGAGAGCAACGGCGTTTACACGTATCAGTACTTCGGCAACTTCTTCTCCGATATCCTGAGCCCGAATGGCGGCTGCGATAACACCCAGGCGGAAACAGGCCTCTCGACAAATGGCGCCTCCTATCCGTGCTACTACGGATTCACGCAGGGCTTCGGCACGCCGAAGTTCACGCTCACTACGGTGGACTACGGCTTCTTCGTACAGGACGACTGGAAGATGACGCCGCGGCTGACGCTGAATCTGGGTCTGCGTTACGACAAAGAGCAGATTCCCGCTCCATTCAGTTCGCTTATCGCAACATCGTTGTTGAACGTTCCAATCAACGGCAAGGGACCATACCCGAATGACGCGGCTCAGATTACCAACCGGCCATCCGACAACAATAACTTTGGACCGCGTGTTGGCTTGTCGTGGGATCCGCGAGGCACTGGCCGGACGGTGGTGCACGCCGGCTATGGTCTTTACTACGGACGCATTCCCAACGGCATCGTCCTTAACGCCTATGAAGCAGCAGGCAGTCCGCTTGGCCAGTACACAGTTCCATCAATTCATGGTGTCTTGCCCAGCAGCACAGTGCCTACGTTCCCGAATATCATTGGCGCAGGCGCGTTCCCGACGCCGAGTTTGGACTTTTTCGCGAAGAACTTCCAGAACCCGCAGGTGAGTGAGTTCGATCTCTCCCTCCAGCAGGAAATGCCCGGCAAAACGATCTTTTCACTCAGCTACATGGGAGCAATGGGCAGGGAACTGCCGAACTTCATCAACATCAACCTCAACCCGGCGACCACCTACCAGACCACTCTGACCGTCGCGCCGAAGACAGCGGGTGGAACTTGCGGCCCGGTGGCGTGCGGAACGGCAGTTACGTCGACCGTCTATTCAGGGAACTACGTCAACTCGCATTACGGTTACGTCACCGAAGTTGTGAGCAACATCAACTCCAGCTACAACGGCTTGATCGCCGAGGTCCAGAACCGCAGCAACAAAAACCTGCAGTTCGATGCGAACTATACCTGGTCGCACGCCCTCGACTTCAACCAGAATCAGAGCACCTCTCCCACTTCCAACAACTGGTACGACCCACTCGGCAATGCAGGGGCAAACTATGGCAACTCGAACTTCAACGTGCCGAACCGCTTCGTAACCTGGGTGATGTGGCAGTATCCCGGAACTTCTCACAACTGGTCACGGTTGCTGACGGATGGCTGGCACGTGAACCCAGTGTTCCAGTGGCAGAATGGGTTGCCCTATTCAGCAGGCGTCAGCGGAACGCAGCCGGCATCTGGTGCCCTCAAGGCGGCTGGCTCAGGCATGACCGGGTCAGGCAGCTCGGGCTATCTGCTCCAAACCGGACGCAACAGCTTCATGCAGCCAAACACCACGGTGCTCGATTGCCGGCTGCAGAAGGATCTTCGTGTCAACGAGAGGTTCAACTTCGAGCTGCTCGGAGAGATGTTCAACGTCCTGAACCACCAGAACGTGACCGGCGTGAATGCGACGGCGTACTCCATCAACTCCACTGCCAGTACTCTTGTGTACCAACCCGCCACGGGCGCTGGCGTAAATGCCTCCGGCTTTGGCACGGCAAACAACGCAGACTCCAACTTTGTGTACAGTCAGCGCCAGATCCAGGTTGGCATCAAGCTGGACTTCTAACAACGTGAGCCGATTCGCATAGCGATCCGGCCAACTCGGCACCATCAAGGCAACGCGGCAGCTTCGGCTGCCGCGTTTGTCGCAGCGTAGTTGACGCTACTGCGTCTTGGCGGGCGGATTTGCTAGAGTGCCAGTAGCCGGCTTGGCCGTGGCGCCCGGCGTGGTAGTAGCCGGAGCCTTGGTGCTCTTGGCCGGAGCCTTCTTCTTCTTTGCCGGCGCGGGGGGCGCAGGGCATTTCGGTTCCGGCTTGGGTACGGCAGCAGCTTTCAGGGATGCAGCCTGTGTCTGCACCGTGGTGTGCAACTCCACCATTTGCTTTTCCTGCACGGTGGCCGTCTGCTGCAGCTGGTTTCCAAATGCGATTCGGGCCTTCTCCAGGTCTGCCATCGCTTGTTGCAACTGGCCCACCTGGTCGCCAGGCGCCGAAACGCGTGCGGCTTCCTCCACGTGAACCAGCACATCGTAGAGCGCGTCGATATTGCGCGAGATCGGAAGCATTTTGCTCAACGTACCGGGGGCGGCGTCCCCTTCCTTGATCAGCTCCGGCAGGGTTCCCGACATATAGCGTTGGATTGCGTCGATGTTGTTTCCTGCTTCATCGCGCACGCTGCCCCTCTTCCACTTGTCCAGCTTGACCGCATCCACGGTTTGCAGCACCTCTTCAAGGGCGGGTTTCAGAATGTCGGACGGCGCGGAAGGAGTGAAAGTGCTGCTCGCCGGACTGGTACCGGACGCTGTTGGTCCGCCACTGGGCGCTGTCTGTGCGGCACAAAGCATCGGCGAAAAGAACATAGTTGCGACGAAGATGGCTCTGGAGATGCCCATGAGGATTTGCCTTCCTGGATGATTGGCGATCTTGCGCAGACCCTGAGAGAGATGGTTCAAAAACATCAGTTTGATAACGACCGGCCCGAAGCCGTTCATTCAGTATCGCTAATACCACTTGCATCAAACAAGGTGGGGCCGGCTCAAGGATGTGCCTTATATGTTTCGATCGTATCCTGCCCGAGGGCAACGAATACACCTGCAAGGCCATCTACAAAGCAAGTGCATTTGCAGCATACACACACTCCGACGTTGGGGGTTCGATGCCGGCGGCACGCTGCCATGCTGGCTTGTGCTGTCAGTCTCATTGGCGCGGCAGAGCCAGTCCCCGTGCATCATCCCGAGGGAACAGTGCACGGCTTCCTCGCGCTGACCACGGAGCAGGGCCAGGTCCTTGCGGGTGGCGACCTCATCGAAGTCGTTCACGGCGACCGCGTAATGTCTCACCTGACCTTTCACTTCAAGGACGGCTCTCTCGACGACGAAACCACCGTATATACACAGCGTGGCGTCTTTCGCCTTATTTCCGACCACCACATTCAGCGCGGACCCTATTTCCCGCACCCACTCGATATGACGATCGACGTAGCAAAGGGAGTCGTGGTGACGCGATCGCCGGGCAAAGACGGCAAGGACGAAGTTGCCACTGACCACATCAAAATGCCCGCCGACCTCTACAACGGCCTGGTCACGCCGGTGATCAAAAACGTTTCTCCTGATGCAGGTGAGACGAAGGTTTCGATGATTGTCGCCACGCCCAAGCCTCGCGTCGTGACGCTCGTCATTATGCCGCAGGCGCCTGAGACTTTTTATCTCGCGGGCCTGCCCCGCAAATCTGCCGTCTACGAAATTAAAATTGACTTGGGCGGAATAGCGGGGGTGATCGCGCCAGTCGTCGGCAAGCAGCCCCCCAACATTTTCATGAGTATCGAAGGTGGGCAGATGCCGGCTTTTCTGCGCGAAACGGGCCCGCTGTTCGAAGGCGGTGCACTTCTCACGATCTCCCTGATCGGGCCTACATGGTCGGCGTCGTCGCACGATCGGCCTTCGAGGTGATCTGCCTCTATGAGGGTTCGGGGATTGCGGCGAAGTGCTCTGCGACCTCAAGCCAGTTGTTGACGCGCACAAATCCGGTGGCCGTCAGGTTGTGCGGCGCCGTGTAAAGCAGTCCTTGCCCCTCAAAGCGCAGCAGGTTCTTCGGCAGATCATCAATCAGGTAATCGGCGCGCAAAATGCTTTTGTCTCCACAGAAGACATAGTGCGTGGGCGGAATGAAAGGGAAGTGCCGCTGCAGCCAGCGGTATTTCGGCCCAAGGGAGTTGGGCACAGCCATCGCCTGCGTAGCGATGAAGATCTCAAATCGCGACGACAGCTTCTTTAAAACTTCCTGCGCGTCAGGCATGAGAGGAAGGTCCTCAAAGAAGTCCTCCGCATCGAGAAATGCGCGCAATTCCTTCTGACGATCCTGCGGTGTGATCTCCCACAGGCCTTTGCCTGCCAGGTCGTCGACGGTAACATCCTCTTCAAAGGCCTGGTTGTAGCGGCGAAGATGCTCGGCCAGGGTATCGGCCATCACCTCGTCCATGTCGACGCAGACACGCTTCAATTCCTGCTCCCAAGCTTGTGATTTCGTCAGTCCCGCTGATCCGTTGATGGCGGTGCGAAGAATCCTGTTG
>NZ_JBARMD010000003.1:0-21531 GCF_049802275.1 Occallatibacter sp.
GTATCAGCTCGGCCGAGACTCTGCTACGCGCAGGTTTTTCGGTGAGGATGAGCTCCTGCTTTCCAGGCCAGTCACAAATGCTCCTCCCGGCCTTTAGCCACGCCCCTGTTCGGGTGGCCCAACTGCCGAAAGTCCGGGCCGATTGTTGCATTTCGCGCGGTGCGATCGTGCAACAAAAAGGCCCCAAGATGCAGAGCAACGCAGGAATCAAAAAGAACCTCATCATAGTATTTAGAATCAATCGTATAAGTCACGCAACAGCCGCTATAAGGACCTAGAATCAGACATAGGCAGTACTGCACGAAATATTGCGCTATCCGACCATGACCTGAAACCATTCGTGAATCAAATGCGCTAGCGGTTAGCAGCCACCTGCCCCACGGTTGAGATTCAACTTGCCGGTGCAGTATACGCAAGCCCATTGCAAACAAAGAATCTGGAGGGGTCGTGCAATCAATCCGGACTTCCTTCGCTGCACTCGCCGCCGCTCTAAGTATTTCCGCTATTGCACAGGCTCAATCCGGAAAGCAGTATAACCAGACCGAACAGGACCTCAATCAGGTCCAACGGGATTACTATGCGATCCCCTACGCAATGCAGTTGACTATACTCACCGATGCTGCCAAAGCCGCCGAACAAGGCGCGATCGATGAGTCACCAAAGGTGACAGCGGCCCAGCAGGCGTCGATGGCGGATGCAGAGAGCTTCGATGTGTTGTTAAGCAACATCACAAGCGGAAAGACATCGGACATTCAAAGCCAGAAGTTTACAGATTTCGTGACCGTTCCTGGCGCGGGTCAAGAAATCGTTCACCTCACAGTCATCCGGCCCGACCAGACAGTTGGCGATAAGTATGGCTCTACCAAAGCCAAATGGGGTCCGGCGATGGAGAGGCAGCCGAACGCTCCTGACCCGTCCTCGCTGACCATGCAGGATCTTTTCACGGAAATTGACGATGCAAACGGCTCCTTATTCAGCAGGTATGTCGCCTACACGGTCACTCTCCATTACCAAGGCCAAAGCGTGAACTACAAGGCGATCTGCCTGTTCGTCCCCCCAGGGGAACCCGGACCGAGCGCCTATTCAGATCATCAGATCATAGACCTGTACCTGAATGGCAACCGGTATTCGGACCTCCGGGACGCATATAGACCAGACCGCATCTTGATCTCTTCGTGGCGCAACATTCCCGCCCTGCGCGCCTGGTTGTCGGCTCATACAACCGCAGACTCAAGTTGCACCCAGATGAACCAATTGTGCTGCTCTAAAGGGCACTGCGCCATAAGGCAAACAGACTTTGACCGAAAGATGTCCGAGCCTATCAGGGGCACGGGAGGCAGCAGCTTTTAGAACTCACAAACCTTTTCGCCTCAACGATCGCCGCCCCAAAGCGAATCCGAGTACACAACCCAGCATTGCCCCGCTCAAAATTCCCGGAAAACATTACTTGCCGAACGCGGCCGGTTTTGCGATGATGATGCACCGGTTTGCTTGGCGTCTTTTGCGCTGCCTGGGCGCTCCCGGAAAGCGTCGCAATACTGAGCCTCCCGATCGGATTCTCTGCGGAACTCCCCATGCTTGCCGTAGCGGGTCTTGGATCAAGAAAATCGTTGATCTCGCAATAATCGAAATCACCGTATTCGGTCAACCGTTAGATAACCAGCCCTCCCGCTCTGCTATCGAGGGGTTCCCTTTCCGATCCGAACCAACGCATTGACTTGCGGTATTCGGCTGGTTGAAGAGGTGAATCTTCATGGATGTCCCTCATCCATTCCGGTCCATATGCGTGGCCGCCCTCCTCTGTTTTCAATCCTGTTTCGTCGCCTCGGTCAGTGCACTGCCGAATGACGGTTCCCGACCTCCAGGGGTGAATCAAAGTGACACTGCCGGGCAGCAGTCGCCAAGCCTCGCGGCCGAAACCGTTGTGATCCCTGGCCCCCTGCGATCCTTCCTCCGCATGGCCGGCATGAGCCAGAAGATATCGCTCGACGAAGTGATTCCCATGTTGGCCCACGGCATTTCTTTGCAGGGATACAAAGCCGGAAGTGAAACCGAATTCCTTCGTCTGTTGGACCGCTACGTTCACCTCGCGAGGCAGGTGCGATCCTTTTCAGACGCGAACGGCACGATCCATATCGCCGGCTGCGCGGATGCGAATCGACTCATCGAGGTTCTCGGTTACAAAGCCAGGGGGACCTGCGGACAGCGCAATTTTGCTTTCGTCACTGCGGATGCAGAACGAGCGTTTCTGACGATCGACTCAGGCTTCCCTCTCACCGCGCTCGAGGAGGCCCTGCAGAAGTCCCAGCCGTTTGACTATCAGTTCCCTGCTACCCAGGTCCCGATCTTCTACACACAAAAGGATTGGACGGCACTCGCTGCGGAGACAAAGAAACCAGAGACGGATCTGGTTGACATGCTGTTGCACGATCGAACGTTGGATCGCCTCTATTGGGGCCTGTCCAGATGCGACGAAGAAACAAGGGTCGCGCTCAAACAATCCTTGGGCCTGAAGAAGTTGCTGGCCGTCGCGCCTGAATTTGAGATGTACGGAGGCGAAATTCGTATCCATTCAGGAGCGGTCGATCTGCCTGCTGGATCCGAAAAGGGCTGGCAGGATCTTGTAGGTGAGAGCCCAGGTTCGCCGGAACCCTTCGTGACCCACCTGCTGACGCGAGATCACGGCTGGCTGGCTGCCTATTTCGATGTTGTGTCTCGCTTGAATCAAATGCAACAGACACACATCATCGAAGATTCTCGTCTCAGGCATTTGTATTCCGCCTATCGATCAACAGCGAACAGAGACGCGGCGTATGGTGTCTTTCCGCGGAACGCCGATCTTCTGATCCTGTTGGCCTCGCTGAGGTGGAATGCCGAAGGCGAACCCCAGATTCCGGGGACCCCTGAGTTTTGGCAGGAAGTCTTTTCAAGAAAGACCGATGACCGTGAGCGTGTAAAGCCAATTCATTGTTGCGACACCCCCGAGCGGACACTCGAGGCATTGGTTGCGGCCTCTCAATCTCTGTCCGACAGCAGCCCGACTGCAATTTTTCTTACGTTGAGCGCAATCGATGCTGCAAGGCCAGTCGATCGGCAATTGTCCAATGAAACTCAACAGCTAATCGCCGCCAAATTCTCCCAATATAGCCGCTGGTTCCCGATCTTCACCGAGTTCCCTTCCCTGGACGATACAGCCATAAAGCAATTTGTGACTGCGGCTGACCGAATCGGTGCGATTTCGAATTCAGCTCTACGTGCAAATGCGCTTGGCTCATTTCAAGCGGAGGTCGGCCTCTGGCAGATTCTCGCCCGGCAAGGCGAAATCCCCATCGAAAAACAAAATTCATCGTGGCAAGGCGCTATTCAGCCCTTCTTGGGTATTTCGAATTCGCTGCAATTGTTCGAGGCATCCCGGACGGCTTTACAAACAGTTCTTACTGCATCTACGGGAAGCAGGGACCTCTCCCAGGATGAGATTATCGACACTCTCGCTGGCCCGGCTCAGGAAGTTCCAGATGGCCAGCGGGTTCACCGGGAACTGGCTGAAAGAATTCGCGCCGTCATGGACGACCAGCGCCTCGTATCTCTCGACACTCTATTCGGACTCTATGATGGCTTGACCCAGATGGCGCACGGCGCGCATAACGGCGACAGTCTGCTTTCTCTTGCCGGCAACCTGAAGGAATTTGAGATGCCACGCCCCATCTTTACGGGGGGTGAGCGCAGCGATTGGTCTCCCCTGGTCTATACGAGCCGCCACGCCGAATTGCAGATTCGGACTGACCTGACAAAGATCATCCAGTCGGCGCACACACCGGCGCAGCTTGAGGCCGCTCGCGGCCAGCTAACTCCATTCCTGAGGGATACGCTGGTTGGCCTGAACTATGCCTACTACGAGCCGCCAGGAGCCGCGGTTCTGCATTCCAATCCGCTCTTCGTGCGCTCCCACGACTTCTCAACCGTGTCCATCCAGGGCATTGGAAACGTCTGGGGCGATTCAATCCTGATCGGTGTCGGCGCCACGGCCGGAGGCGGCGCCTATCTGGTAGGCTCGCTCGCGAATCTACCTTACGCTCTCGCGGCCACCGAAGGTGAGTTGATCTCGCCCAAAAATGTGCAGGCGTTGATCTGGAAAGAAGCCGTACCGGACCTTCTCCTGGACGCTATCCTCCCGCGCTGGTGGACATCGAGCAAGGCCGAATTGCATGCTGCTGCTCTATATCAGCGTGCCGGAGAAGAACTGTTCGCTGCATCAGCATCGAATCCTCAATTGCGATCGAAGGTAGTCGAAATCCTCGCGGATCAAATGCCACCGGATCGACTTGAATGGATACATCGAAGCCTTGAAAGCCCGAATACTGCCTCTTCAGCGGCATCCAGAATGCTGCCTTCGGAGGCGTTTTACCTTTCTGTCGTGTTCCGGAGGCAGTATCCGGACGAGACTTCTGACCTGGGACAAGCAAACCGGGAGTTGAACGATCTTTCTCGAGCAAGTCCAACCGACATCAGCCCGACGCGACTTTCAGCGGATTTTGGCGTGCCGCATTCCGTGATGCTCTCGAGTAATTCCCGCATGCTCCTCAACATGAAGCCTCCTCCAGCGTTTGGCGGCACCGCCAGCAGACTCCTTGCGCAATCATGGGAATCCAACAATCTCTATTGGGCTCGACTTGCGGATGAGATGGGATATTCGCCGGTGATGCTCAATGTTCTGGTTCCCGCACTTACCCGTCGCATGGTTGTAAACATCTTCGCGAGCACTATCGACGATTGGCCTGCTCTATTCCGTGCCATGCAGGAAACAGGGGACGAGTTTCGGACGGGCAAGATCACAGTCGTGGGCGCAAGTACGGTTGCTCTCAAGTAGTTCCTAAAAAACGCACACTGGATTTGTTATGACAAAACAATCTTTCGCGGTCTTCGGAAGTCTCTCCTGTTTGATCTACATGGGCGTTGGTTCAACCCAGTTGGCGCCTCAAGACGACCCGATGCGTCTCCGCATGAATGTCGTTCTCGTTCAGCTCAACGTGGCCGTAACCGACAGTCATGGGAACTACGTGACTGGTCTTCGTCCGGAAGACTTCTCCGTAACGGAGGACAACATTCATCAAAACGTTTCCACATTTGAAGAGAGCCGCGAATCCGGTCGCCGCGTTATGGAGATGGCTGGTCACGTGCCGGCCAATGCGTCGAAACAACCAGGCGATACTCCCTCGCTTCCCACGAATGCGCTCGGAAGCGTTATTCCAAAAACTGCCGAAGCAAACCTGTTCATTCTCTTCGATACCAGCAACTACATGTACCGGAGCTTTGTCTTCGCCCAGGATGCAATTGCTGATTTCATCCGCTCCATGGACGGATCAAGCAACGTTGCGTTCTACTCCTACAGCCGCAATCTTCTCCGTGCAACGACGCTCACTCCCGACCCCTTCCAGGTAATCAGCGGCGTCCGCAGTTCGGTGGCCGGAGATGATGCAGCCCTTTACAACAGTCTGCTGCTTACCGTGAAAGATGCAGCCCCGCTTAAGGGACGAAAGGCTGTCGTGGTATTTTCCAACGGACCAGATAATGCCAGTTCGGTTCCACCCGAAGATGTGGCGGAACTGGCCGAATCAACCGGAACGATTATCTACATTCTCAGCACGCGCGAGGCTCAGGATGATCCAGCATCGGCCGCTGCCTTCGAGCGTGTAAGCAAGGTCTCCGGCGGCAAAGCCTATTTTGCAAAGGACTGGCGACAGGAGAAAAAGGCTTTCGCATCGATCCGGGAAGATTTGTCTCACCTCTACACGTTGAGCTATTATCCGCAAGCCAATCCAAACCGGGGATGGCGATCCATCAAGGTGAAGCTGGTTGGCAAGGATCTGCAGAAGTATCACATTCGGACTCGAGACGGCTACAGGCTGTTGCCCGGTGCCGCCCGGTCTCCTGAGGATTCGGTCACAGCAGATTCAGGGCCTGATCCTAATTGAACCGTTCATACAAGTTTGATGGGAACAGGCCTTACCTTATCGCCTTCCACACTGACCTTGCCGTCGGGCTAATTACATCAGGGCCGCGACGATCTTCATTCTGACTCCGATACGAACGTGTGAAGAGATTTACCCCAGCCACGCTCGTGGCGAGGTAATGTTGGGAAGAGGCATCAAAGATTCAGAGGTGCGCGTCGATGTCACGAATTCTCTGGCTCGGCAACCTGGTCTTGTTACTTGCTGCGCCGGTTGGATTCAGGGCACAGGATTTACCCGGAGCCACACTGCGACTAACCAGCCGCCTGGTCTATGTCGATGTTGTCGTGCGGGACAGAAGCGGACAGGTTGTTCAGGGTCTGACGCAGCAGGACTTCAAAGTCGAAGAGGATGGCAAACCGGAGAAGGTTGACTTCTTCGAGGCTCACAGTTTGAAGCAGGAAGTCCTCGCACCCGAAAGACAACCACTGGCCCCAACCGCACCGCAACTCTTTTACACCAATATTGCGAATCGCGAAGCCTCTTCCGGTGCCATCAGCATCATCCTGTTCGATCTCTTGAACACACCCAGATCCGATCTGCTTTACGCGCGCAAACAGCTTCTCAAATTCCTGATGAAGCTGCCGCCGGGACAGAGTGTCGCGTTATTTGTTCTGCGAAATAATCTGCAAATGGTCCAGAATTTCACGGGCAGTTCGGACCGGTTGCTGGCTGCGGCGCAGTCGATCAGACCCAACGACATGACCTTCATCCGATCGAAGGATGAGGCGATGCAGGATGACGATTTTATTGCCGATTTCGCTAAAGCGATCGGTTACGATCCAGGCGGCGCAGCCGGCAAGTTCAAAGCGGCTGAAGGAGACCAGGACGCCATTCACCGAGACAATCGTGCGTACATTACCGTTGCAGCTCTCGCGGAGTTGGCGCGGGCAACGAGCGGCTATCCCGGACGGAAGAATCTGCTCTGGCTTTCTGAGGATTTTCCGGTGTCAGTCGGTGCGCAGCTGATGGACGCACGATTCAGGGCCACACCCGACCTGGCGCAGGCTCGAGAGACGGCTAATCTGATTGCCAACGCGCAGATTTCCGTGTACCCCATCAGTCTGCTGGGGATGGAGACGGGCGGTGTCCCGGTGACCAGCAGCGGGTCGGGTTCGGTTTCACTGGTTGGCGGACCGACGGGCACCACAGCAAATCCGCAGATGGGCGACACCTTGCAAAACCAGTTCGCTGCGCGATCAGCTCTCAGATACGCGGCGAACGATCTGGCGGATCAAACCGGCGGGGAAGCCTTTGTAGGAACGAACGACTTTGATGGCGCATTGCGGCACAGCATGATGGACGGCTCCAACTACTACACTCTCGCTTACCGTCCAACCAACGAGAAATGGAACGGCCAGTTCCGCAAGATTCACGTCGAGCTTGTTGGGAAGGTAGGTTCACTCAATTACCGACGCGGCTATTTTGCCGATTCCGATACGCATCCTTCCACCGATAGCGTCAATGATTTGCATATCGCGCTACAGCCCGCGACTCCGGAATCCACGATGATGGCGCTTCGTTCCCGAGTGCTGCTTCCCGATGCGCAACATCACGCGCTGCGCGTCGACTCTCTTCTGGATCCATCGAATGCAAGCTTCACAACGTCGGCCGACGGCAAGCGCCACGCACAGTTCCTGGTTCTGCTCATTGCTTTGAATGACTGCCAACAACAACCCGCCGCGCCGCCTCAGACTTCCGGAGTGCTGAAACTCGACCTCACGCCAGACCAGTACAAGATAGCGATGGAGTCAGGTGTTCCTGTCCACCTGGAACTGGAACTCAAGCCGGGCAAGTACCGTCTCCGCCTCGGCGTCAGCGATATGGCCACGCACAATCTGGGGACGCTCGACATGCCCGTGGCTCTGGGCGTCTCGACGACTGCGAGCCATCAATACTGAATGCGCAACCGATTTTCGTCGAGCGTTTACGGATGTTTGACGGGAGTTGGCCTCGCCTTATCGGGGTCTACAATGCCCTTGCCTTCTAATACGTTGTAATGCTTGTCAACATCCAGATCTTTTAGCTCTTCCGTCAGGCCGGATGGCCAATGGATCTCGACCTTTTCGATCTTGGCGGCGCTGCCCAACCCGAAATGAACGCGAAGGTCGTTCTGCGAGAGATAGCTGCCTCCGCTGTGAACTTCATCAGTCTGCGTCATACCGCCAGCGACGATCTTGATACGGGCGTTGAGCGCGAGACGATTGCTTTTGGTGCCGTCGAGTTCAAAGCTTACCCAGTGCCGCCCGGGAACGCCATGGTTGCGCAAGATCATCGGACTTCCGTCAAGATCTTCCACCACCACATCCATATTGCCGTCGTTAAACAAATCGCCCACGGCCAGACCGCGCGATACTCGGTGTTCCATCAGCGCTTTCCCGGCCTTGTCACTGGCGTCGCAGAACGTCCCGTCTTTCTGGTTAAGTTCGAGCACGCCGTGTTGACGATATCCTGCCCCGGAGGGCAACGAATCGACCTGAGGATAGACGTGGCCGTCGACAAGGATGAGGTCCTCCCATCCATCGTTGTCGAGATCGACAAAAGCGGTTCCCCACTTGACCAGCGATAGCGATGGGAGAGCAACGCCCGACTGGAAGGAGTCTTCCTTGAAGTTCCAGTCGCCATCGTTGCGATAGAGAAGAACATTTTCGTCGGTAAAGTTGGTGACGAAGATCGATGGTCGGCCGGTGTGATTGTAATCGCCGAGTGCAATACCCATAGAAGCCTGCTCGGAGCCGTCCTCACTGACCGCGGTCCCCGATTGCAGACCAATATCCTCGAACTTGCCGCTGCCCAGATTTTTGTATAGATACTTCGGTGTTGAGTCGTTCGTTACGTAAATGTCAGGATGGCCCGTGTTATTGAAGTCAACCCATACCACGCCCAGCCCGTAGTAGCCGTCTGGATCGCTGACGCCGGCGGCCTTTGAGACGTTCGTGAATGTGCCATCTCCGTTGTTGTGAAAGAGAGAGTCGCCAGCCCCGCGGAGCCCCCGCGGTCCGCACTGCACGTCGATGCCTTTGTACTTGCAGAACGATGCGCTCCCGAAGCCGGGCATGTCATCGAGATGGAAGTCGACATAATTCACGACCATGAGATCGGCAAACCCATCGCCGTCATAGTCTCCAAATGAAGCGCCCGCCGACCAGCGGCCATCGGCAACTCCGGCCTTTGCCGTAACGTCGGTGAATGTGCCATCGCCGTTATTGCGATAAAGAATGTTGCCGCCCAGACAAGTGAGATATAGATCGGGCCAGCCGTCGTTGTTGTAGTCACCGACCGCGCCTCCCATGCCAAAGCATGGCGTACTCAGGCCGCTCTTTGCAGTTACGTCGGTGAATGTGCCGTCGTGGTTGTTGTGGTAGAGCGCCCCAGCGCTCTTCGCTCCTTTGAGAGCCTGGTCGACAGTTGGCGAGTTGGTGAAGTAGATGTCGGGCCAGCCGTCGCGATCGTAGTCGATGAGGATAACGCCGCCACTCATCGATTCGACGATGTACTTCTTGAGAGGCGCCGTGTTGTGTTTGAAGGTAATGCCTGCGGCCGTCGCAACATCCTCCAATTGTGGAATCGGACGCCCGCTGCACTTGATGGATTTTGCACCAGGGGGTGGAGCGGATGCCTGGTTATGGCCCGACCCAACCTGCGCAGCCGCGATACTCACGGCAAAGAGAGTAACAACCAGCATTCTCAGGAAACTATCGTGGGAGCAAGGAGTGAACAAGCGGCTTGTTTCCTTCCCTATGGGTTCTGCTTCAGCTGGTCTGCGACGCCTTCACGCGATTTGGCTTTCAACTCTTTGTAGATTTCAAGTTCACGGTTCGCATCCGCGTCTTTGCCCAGCTTGCGAAGAGCTGCCTGCAGTTGGTAATGAATGTAATCCGTCTGCGGACTCAGCCGTGCCGCGGCTTCGAGATGATCCGCCGCTTTGGCGGTTTCGCCGCGGTCAAGCAGGATTTTACCTAATTGATACTGCGCGTTTGCGTAGTCGGGATGATCGGCAATTACCTTGAGAAAAAGTGCCGCGGCATCGTCGGTCTTCGATTGCTCAAGGTATACAAAACCGAGATGATACTGCGCGCGCGCGTCGCCGGGGTTGAGACTCAGTTCCGCCTGGAATTCCTTCGTGGCCTCCGGCCAATGCTCCCAGCGAATATAGGCGAGACCCTCGTAGAAGTGCGCTTTAAGCAGGGTTGGATCCGCCGCGAGCGCGCTCTGCAAAGTGGCGATGGCGCGCGAGTAGTCGCCGATCTCGGTCCATAGCTGACCGACAAGCAGCAGCGTGTCTGGGGAACGCGGCTGCGCTTCGAAGGCACTCAACACTTGTGTCGCCATCTTCAAATCGCCGATGTGGGTCAGAGAGGCGGCCCATGCATAACCGGTTTCACTGTCCTGCATGGCACGTGCCCCGAGCGGCGCGAAGGTTTCGACTGCTTGCTTGAACTGCTCCGTCGCGAAGTAGGAAACGCCGAGCATGGCTCGCAGCGCCGGGGAATCGCTGTTGTGCGCCAATGCAAGAGAGAGACCACGGACTGCTTCCGGATAGTTCCTTGCTCGGAAGGCGCATTGACCGAGGTTCTTCTCGAGACCAGGAAGGCTGCTGTCCCACTGCTCTGCCTGCTGATAGTTGCTTAAGGCCAGAGAATATGCCCCTTGAATTGCCTGCGATGTGGCGAGGTCATTGAACGCCAGCGCCAGCACTGACTGAAGCGCTTTCTCGCTCGCTTCCGCCGCGGCGCGCTGTTCAGGTGACATTTTGCTTTGCGCAAAAAGACTGGCGCCGCTCTGAACGGATGGCGCGGCCTGGTTCTCCTGTTGACGATTCAGCGGCATCACGGCAGCAGCAGCGCCGGTTCCACCCGCGAGCATGATCGCGGAAACGCTCTGCTGACTTTCCACCATCGTCTTGTTTTGCAACTCGCGCGCTTTGGTCGCGAAGGCGTCACTTTCCTTCGTACGTCCGCTCCGAGCCAGGATGCGCGCCAGGTCGACATAGGCCCTGCGGATCTGGTAATTGGAGCGAGCTTCATCGCTGCCGGTAAGTTCCACTGCTTTGCGCAACATTTTCTCGGCAGAGTCCATCTTCTCTTCGGAGAAAGCATTCAGACCCATATAGAGAAATGGTTCGGGCGCCGAGGGATTGATCTTTGAAGCCGCCAGGAGGTACCGGTTCGATTCGTCATACTGCCGTTCGCCCGATGCGAGAAAGCCCAGCATGTAGTTGGCAAGGTAGTCATGCGGGAAGTATTCGACTTCCTTCTTTAACTCCGCTACAGCATCCGGGGTGGGCTTCCACTCATTGAGAGACAGTTGCGCGAGGCCGAGAAAATAGTGTGCGTGCGGAGTCCGCGGATCAAGCGCTACCGCGCGCTGGAATTCTCGAATCGCAGAGGGCATGTCACCGGCATCGCGGTACGCGCGACCAAAGAGGACATGCAGCGAGCCGCTATCGCCCGAACTCTCCTTCATTCGGTTGAAGACGGCCTCCGCGCGAGTCTTGTCCTCCGGCTTGCCGGTGTTGAGCAGCGTTATGGCGAGCGAGTAGAGATTCTCAACGGTCGGCTGCGCATTCGACAGGCGTGTCAGGGGTTCCACCGCGGAGGCAAAATCCCCTTTTTGTATGAGCGTGTTCCCCAGCACCTGGAAGCAGCGCAGATCGGCAGGCGTCGCGGTACAAGCCTTTCGGGTTTCCACGATCGCATTGTCGATCTGGCCCGCCTCCAGTTCAGCGATCGCCAGGTCGATGCGCGTGTCGGCGAGCTCTTCGTAATTCAGTGAATCATTGTAGAAAATTATGGCCTGCGGATAATCCGAGGCAACAAGATGCAGGTGCGCCAACTCGCGGTAGGCGAGCGCGATCAGGCGTTCGTTCGCTCGGGACACGGCAGCTTCGTCGTGCGAATCGCGCGCATCCCTGGCCGCTTTGAGTCTCCTGGCAAGCTCTTCTTGCGATTGGTTGGCGGGCTCGGCTGGCTTCTGTGGCTGTGCATCAAGGCAGGGCGAACAGATCGCCTGCAGTAAGCAAAATACGAACACGACACTGAGGGCGCGCCTTCCTCTCTGCAGGGTTTGCCGGGGAGAGCTTCCTGGATTAGGTTTCATCGGAAGACTGCATTCTATCGATAGAGACTAAGAGGCGGGGCTGTAGGTAATCAAGCCCCGCCTCTCAGGTTCTGCTTTTCGTTTCGAATCAGCCACCCAAACCTCAAGCTCGGTTGATAGTGTCTGAGTCGCCTCTTTTAGAACGTAACTTTGAGACTGTACTGCAACGTACGCCCCTGGTTGAGGTTTTGGCTTCCTGCCTGCCCGAAGCCGGTAGGCGTGTTGGCGCTGGTGATCACGTTATTGGTCGGGCTGCAAACCGATCCGCTGGTCGCTGTGGCTCCCCCGCAATATACGCCCCCGGAGGCCGTAAAGCCCGTGCCTTCGAGATTGGAGCTATTAAAGTTTGGATGATTGAAGAGGTCAAAGAAGTCCATGGAGAACTTGACCCTCAATGTCTCTTTGATCATCCAGTTCTTGGCCAGCTGAGCGTCCACGTTAGTGTTGGGTGCCCCAAAACAGGTGCCGCGAGACGCAAGGTTGCCCGGGAAGGTTCCGATGGTGTAGCCGATCAGCGTGAAATGGCTCCAATTGAGAAGATTGGGGCCGTTCTTTCCCGCACTGCAACTGACATTGGTTTGCAGGGGCCGCTGATTGTTGGTGTAGCCGGTTCCAACAAGGGAGTTGAGCGTCCCAGTCACTCCATTTACAGTTGCAGCGCTGGCGCCTGAGGAGAACACAGTGAACGAGCTGCCTTCAGCCATGGTGAAGATGCTGTTGGCCTCCCATCCTCCCGCAGTGGCCTGTATGAACCGGTTATACGCGGCAAATTTCGGCAGGAATAACACCTCATTTGCCACAAAGATATTCGGACGATTGATGTTGGTATTGCCCTTGTCCAGCCCCGGGTTATATTGATCGGTGATTGCTTCCTGGTTTACGCCACCCGATGAATTATCCAGCTCGACGTTGCCTATTGAGTGAGACCACGTGTAGGCAGCCTGGAAGGTCGAGAATGACCCGGTTTGCGCGCGGAATAATACTTGCAGCGAATTGTACGAAGCGTGTCCACCACGTGCGAAGCCGCCGATCATCCCGAAGTTATTCGCCGGACGCAGTGCATTCTGTGCGGCTCCTCCCGTAAATGCCCCAGCTAACCAGTTGTTGTTCGTGATGGCATTCGCGTCGCGCATCGAAGTGAGATGCAGGCCGGTATTGCCGACATATCCAATCTGGAAGGTTGTGTTGCGAGCCACTGCCTGTTCCAGAGACAGATTCCACTGCCAGGCATTCGGGATGACTCCGCCCGTGTCCTTGTTGGCGCTCGGCGAAACCGAGGCGCTGGTCAACGGCGCCACCGTATCCAGCGAACGGTCTGTGCTGATACCAAGGACAAACGGAGCGTTGCGGGCAAGGTTTTCTGCGATGCCTACCAACTCTCGCTGAAAGAACTGGCCGCCGCCGGCCCGAAGTGCCGTTCTTCCGTTTCCGAAGATGTCCCATGAAACACCCACGCGCGGAGCGATGCTGTGGTTGTTTTCCTTCACCAACGCTGCGTTCGGACCTGGCGTGCCATTGGAGAGGTTCGCGGTTACACCCAGAGTCGCAAGGAATTTAACCTGGTTTGCGCACGGTGTCGTACCCGGCACAATGAGAATGCCATTGCAGGCATCCCCTGGGTTCGCCGCCGCTTCTGACGCGCTCCAGGCTGCGGGGTCCCAATTTGCCCATTGACTCTTGTAATTGCCGCCCGAGTTATAGGCCGGTGAGGTATTGCCGCCGTCGGTTCCCCCATATGGCTCGCGATAGAACGACCAGCGGAAGCCGAAGTCGAGCGTTAAGTTGCGTCTGATCTTCCACGAGTCGCCAACGTAGGGCTCAATATCGTGCCAGCGAACGTCGGCAATGCCATCGATGCTATTCTCTGTAACGCCCGTGAACACCTGCGCGTTTGCGCCCGTGCCAGGAAGCAGAATAGTGGCCAGACTGTTGTTGGTATTGGAGCAAAGCGGAGCCGAGCAGTTTCCAGGCAATACCGGCCTGTCCGCACCGGCGCCGCTGCTCTCAACCTTCTCATTCGAGCTAAGGAAGATACCCGCTTTCAGCAGGTGATTCCCGTGCACTTTTGAGATATTGTCCTGAATGGTGTAGAGATCTTCGTGGTTGCCGTATGGTGCGATGTTCCACATCGAAGTCGTGCCGCTTCCACCACCAGAGTTACCCCCGATGTAACCGTACGGATTCAGTCCACCCCATCCACCAAAGAACTCGTCTTTCTGCTTGATCGAGCTCGGGAACGTGGCCGGGTAGGCAGCCTGCAGCAATGGAACGTTGCCGGCTTCGGTTCCTGCAAGAGTTGTGATAATGCGGTTTTGTCCAAAGCCGAATTCGACGTCGTTGACCATCGAGCTGGAGATCGTGGAGCTCAGTTTGGCCATGATGCTTCTTGAGGGCTGACTCCAGGACGAATCGATGGTGGGAAAATTGGACTCGCCCCAGAAAGGCGAACCATCGTTCTGGGCCGGATTATTCCACGAATCGTTTGTCCAGCGGAACGTGGCCCGATTCGAATGGGTAATATCGTAATCGCCGCGGACGTTCCACTCGCTCCAGTCCAGATGATTGTTAATCAGCTGCGAATAATTGTTCCCGTTCGTAGTGTTAACTGGACCGGCCGGATAGAAGCTTGCGATCAGCAGGCCAGCCGGGTCTGGCGACGCGATTTTCATGGGGTTCCCTGGTGTTTGCGCATAAGCGGGAATCGTCGGAAGAGTGGCGCCGCATTGGTCGGTTGTGCCGGTATAGCCGCTGAAATCGCCGCCTTCTTCAGCGGCGGTTGGAACGCAGGCCGCGAAAGGTACGCCCTGTATTTCCTTATTCCACTCCTGGTTCCACCAGAAGAAAGCCTTGTTCTTCATTACAGGTCCGCTGATGTTGTATCCGTAATCGTCGCGGCGTTCTTTGGCCTTGCCTAAATTGTCGTGATTGGCAAACCAGTTGTTGGCGTCCAGCGCATCGTTGCGGCCGGAATAGAATGCGCCGCCGTGAAACTTGTTTTCGCCGGATTTGGTGGTGATGCTGATGATCGCACCAGAGGCTTGGCCGTACTCGGGACCGTACGAGTTGCGGATCATCTTGAATTCGGCGATGGTGTCGACCGAAGGATAGACAAGAATGGTGCGGTTTGAACCTACATCGTTGTTGTTCACCCCGTCGACCAGGAACAGGTTGTTCGTGTAAGGGTTGCCGTTGACAGAGAAGTTGACTCCTCCATCGAGTCCCTTGCCAACAAAGTTGGCGCCCTGCGCCGCGCTCACCCCCGGTGAAAGCTGGGTCAAGCCTACAAAATTCTCACCACTCAAAGGCAGCTCGCGCACTTGCGTTCCGACGACGACCTCGCCCACCTGCGCCGAAGTGGTCGCAACCTGCACGGAGTCGGCTTGGACTGTCACCAATTCGGATACCGCACCAAGCTGAAGTGCGGCGTTTACTGAAGTGTTTGTGGAAACGTGGACTTCAACACCGTCGGAGACGAACTCCTTGAAATTGGGCGCGGTGATATGGACCGTGTAGGTGCCTACCGCCAGTTGCGGCAGCGAGTAGGTGCCAGTGCCCGACGTGGTTGTGGAGGATTTTACGCCTGTGCCTGAAGCCGTGGCGTCAACTTTTGCCCCAACAATGGCGGCGCCGCTCGAGTCAGTCACATTGCCGACAATAGAGCCGTAATAGGCTTGTGCATGCATCGCAGCGGGAACTGCAACCAGCATGATGAGCATCACGAACAGCGCGCTTATCCCGATTGCTCGGGACGCAGAACTGCATCTTGCGATTCTTTTCTGCCTCATTTGGCCTCCTGAAAAATAGTCTTGCCGTTCGTCCCCTACTGCTTTACGAGGACTCCGTCCGTTGTCTTTGGCACATCAACGTATATTTGCGTCTTGATGCGAATCGATTGGGCGTGCGTTGCGGTAAGACGATCAGGAACACAACGAAATGACGAAACCGGTCTAGAGGAAGTCGACGTTCGCGGCTACAGAGAGAGAAACTGGTTCAGGGGGACCCGTTACATCTCGAGCTAACGCGGGCGGCGCTCCATGCCTCACGCGGAGCGTCGCGGCCGAGTCTTTCGTCTGGCCAAGAATTGTGACCTTGAGTGCCACCGGCTGTCAATACGATATTCCGAGATGTCCAGCTTGGTTATCAACATCCACGCGTGTTTTACTTTTGCTGCGGGCTAGGGTCCCCACAAAGTAAATTGCTTTACGTCGGCAATTTCGAAGAAGAATGCTGCGCGGCCCGCTTGTACCGTCCGGCAACAAACAATTTTCAGATTGATACAATTTTCCGTCTCCCGCCTGAGAACAGGAACCTTCGGTGGCGCGCGAAACTCTGAGGCGGCCCATCCCCACCCTCATACTCGTCAGACCCTTGCTGCATGCCCAAATTCTTCCGCCCACTCAGAAGCAGTTATGCTGTGCAAAGGAGTGCAAGGATTGCCAGGGCACAACAAAATCGAAACGGCCGGAATCCTTGCTTCCCCGCTACCTATCGCCCGGTCGCTCTCAAATCAACACTGGAATGCCACGCCGTGCAGCGTCATGCGGCGCTTCCGTTTCCTTGCCCTTGCCATAACGTTCTCTGTGCAGACAGTCGCTGCACTTGGACAACTCTCGACAGGAGACCACCTCGCAGAACCCGGTTTCTGGCCGACGCAGAGCCAGCCATCCCGCGAGGGCTTTGTCGGACCGGAAACTTGCGCGCGTTGTCATGCCGCCAGGACCGCGACACAAACCGAGACCCCGATGGCTCGAAACCTCATGCCGGCTGCGGTTGCGGATATCCTCCATCTCAATCCCGCCCTGACGTTCTCCGTGGGCAAATTCCAATACCGAATCGATACAGATGCGAACCGGGCCGCATATTCGGTCACGAATGGAAATCAGCGCATCTCGTATCCGCTTGCGTGGGCCTTTGGAACGGGCCGTGTCGCCCAGTCCTATTTGTTCAAAAAGGAAGACGGCGGCTTTTACGAGGCACGGGTCACATTCTTCACCAGGCTGAAAGCGCTTGACTTCACTCCCTGGCGCTCCCTTCTGACCCCATCCAGCCTTGCAGAGGCAATGTACAGACCCGTTGGCAGTGCCGAGGTTCAACAATGTTTCGCTTGCCATTCCACGGCATCCAACGCAGGTGGACAGTTCGACGAAAAGCGTTTGATCCCAGGGGTCACATGCGAGGCTTGCCACGGCCCTGGTGCAAACCATGCGAAGTCGATGGACGCCAGCATTGCGCACAAGCCCAGGAGTACAAAGCAGGAAATCTACAATCCGGAAGGCCTGCCTCCTCAGGATGCGGTGGACTTTTGCGGTGCCTGCCACGGTACATTTTGGGATACAAAGCTCTCGGGAACGAAAGGCGTATCCACAACAAGGTCCGCCCCATACCGTCTCGTCACCAGCAAGTGCTGGGGCAACGGCGACTCGCGCCTGACATGCACCGCGTGCCACGACCCGCACCAGCAGCTTGAAACCGATGCGGCGGCCTACGACCACGTATGCCGCAGTTGCCACGTAATCGAGCCGAAACAGAAGGCAACCATCAGTCATCCGGGCGCGCCGTGCCCGAAAGCTGTAAGTAACTGCACAAACTGCCATATGGAAAAGGTCTATATCCCGGAGATGCACGCCAACTTCACAGACCATCGCATCCGCATTGTGAAGCCCGGCGAGCCGTTTCCGGAGTAAAGCACGCGAGCTTCTATTTCCACTTACCGGTTCCTTCAATGATCGTGATGTAGCGGTTCAGGGGTAGGTCGCTGAAGCGCTCGACCACGCCACTTGGCAACGGCCATTTCACTTCCAGGCTGTCGACTCTTGTTCGCTTGCCTATACCGAGCACCATCCTGGGATCGTGCGAAGAAAGAAAGCTGCCTCCACCCACCTTCATCCTTGTGCGCTTCAGGTCTCCTGCCTGGTAGCTGACGCGGGCTCCGATCGCGTCGGGATTCGACTTGCGCCCGATCAGATGCACTCCAAGCCAGTTGTTGAGGCGGCCCACGTTGTTACGCAACAGTAACGGAGCTTCGTTGTTGTTCGCGATCAGTACGTCGACTCCCCCGTCGTTGGTGAAATCGCCGATGGCGAGACCCCGGGCCGGAAACTTTTTTGCAAATACAGGCCCGCTCAAAGCGCTCACATCACGAAATACTTTTCCCTCATGATGAAAGAGCAGCAAAGGCTGTCTCCACTGAATGGAAGACGACGCCTCGTCAAACAAATCATCGGGAAAACCGTTCGCTCCGATCAGATCCTCATCGCCATCGTTGTCATAATCCAAAAACTTGAGCCCCCATCCGCTCATCCAGCGCGTCGACATGCCGATGCCGACCGGGATCGCGACATCATCGAAGGTTCCATCGCCGTTGTTTTGGTAGAGCGAGAAGAACTCCTCATCGATGTTGGCGACGAACAGATCCATCAGGCCGTCTTCGTTGAAGTCGACCGAATCCACCCCCATGCCGGAGCGGACGCGGCCATCGGCGCTGTAGGCAACCTCGGCCTCCAGGCCCGTTTCTTCGAAGCTGCCTCCCCGGTTCATGAAGAGGAAGTTCTGCACCGTATCGTTTGAAACGAAGAGGTCCATCTTGCCATCGTTATTCACGTCCGTTGCTACCACTCCCCAAGCCTTTCCCAAATGGTCGGCAATCCCGGTAGCTTTACTCACGTCGGTAAACGTGCCGTCGCCGTTGTTGTGAAAGAGCCAACTCGGCCTCGGGTTGAATATTTTGGGAATGCAGTAGTGGTGCAAGCCGGCGGAATCTACGCCGCATCCGTGCGCCATGTCAAATTCCGCAAACTGGCAGACGAACAGGTCGAGCCTGCCGTCGTTGTCGTAGTCGAACCACACCGCGCTCGAGCTCCAACCGCCCGCCGCAACGCCGGCTTGATCGGTAACGTCCGTGAAAGTGCCGTCCCCGTTATTGCGATACAGAATGTTACGGCCGCATTGCGTCACATAGATATCGGGAAGCCCATCTCCGTTGTAGTCCCCCACGGCCACGCCCATGCCGTAGCCTCCGCCAGCAACTCCAGCTTTGGCCGTGACATCGGTGAAAGTGCCGTCGCGGTTGTTGCGATAAAGCGCATTTTGCAAAGGATGGGGCGGGTTGTAAAACTTCGCTTTGCCGCTGTTAACCAGGTAAATATCCATCCAGCCATCGTTATCGAAATCGAGAAAAGCACACCCTGCTCCACTGCTCTCCGGCAGATACTTTTCAACGGACCTACCTGCGTTGTGTACCCAGTGAATGCCGCTCTTCGATGCCGGCACCTCCTCAAAAACGTATGGCACGGGCGACGCAGCAGCGCGGCCGAGAAGCATCTCGCACACTGGGGACGCGGCAGCCACGACTGCCATGTTGCGCAGAAGTCTGCGACGCGAGATGTTTTTGAGCGGGCGACCAATCTGAATGGGACACATCCAGGACTCTTGACGTCAGTCTAACAACGTTCGCCATGAACGGACACGGGGAAAGCGGACTGTGGCAGCGCCATAATGAAGAGAATTCGTGATTCAGTGAAACTGTGGAGATAGGGGAGATTGTGGTCCCATCGTGACCCACGCATTTGCGCTCATCTTTTCGCTGATGCTGTGAGCGAGTTTCTCAATCTGGGCAAGCTTTCGAACCTGGGCTCGGGTCAGTTCACCAGAATTCTCACTAGCAATTTCCGCATTAAATTCAGTGGTCAGCTTTAGGAGCTTGTTAGTGTCGGAAATAATTCCTTTTTGCCGCGATTCATTGATGGCGCGCATACGCCGCGCCTCTTCGAGAGCATCGCGGCTCGGGATGTCATAGTCTTCCCTGGTGCCCACCGGAGCGCCACTGGGCAAGGTAGGCAGGCTCGGCGAACTGCCGCGAACCTGCGCCCCAGCCGGCGTTACCAACAGGAGCGCGAGGCACAGAACCCGGCACGCAGTCCGTGTATTCCAAAGGACTGGCGAGGGATACGGCGATTCAAAGTCCCTCTTGTGCATGAACTCCCAACGTTGAAGCAAACCGAAAAACAGACACCGTTGACGAACCGGAAGTCCACTCGGTTTCACCATCAAAAGCTTAACCCCATTTTCGTCTCACGGGCCAGCTTTAACACCTCGCCAGCCCTGCGAATCCACGCCAATGAGAGTGTGTCCTGTCACCCTGTCTCATGGAGAGTCTGCCGCAAGGCCAACGTATACTTACTGGCGGGTGCAGGCCATGCCGATCTCGATAATTCGATCGATTTGGGTGGCGGCCGCTCTTATTCCGTTTGCTTGCGTTGACCGGGCATCCGCAGAAATCTCCCCCATCGCTCAGTCCGCAACCGGAGCGAGCTCACCGTCGGTCGAACTGGATAGTCTGCGCAAACAGGCACTTGAAGAGGCGGAAGCCGGGAAAACAGACAACGCAATCCGCGACTACCAGCGTGCCCTGAAATTGCAGCCCGATTGGAAGGAAGGCCTTTGGAACCTGGGCATGCTGCAGTACGGCAGCGACCGCTTCGCCGAGGCAAAATCCACTTTCCAGAGAGTTGTTGAACTTGTTCCAAGCCTGGGAAACGCTTGGAGTCTCCTCGGCCTCTCGGAATTCGAAATCGGCGATTACGACAATGCGTTCGCTCATTTGGAGAAGGCGCAATCTCTCGGCATCAAAGACGATGCGGAAATCGCGCGCGTCTCCAGCTATCACCTGGGGCTGCTGCGCATTCGCGCAGGAGAATTTGACCGCGCTTCTGCTCTTCTTCTCTCCACCTTCGGCTCTGGCCTCATGTCGCCCCAGGTGAAGATGGCACTGGGCCTCGCGATGTTGCGCGTTCCTCTCCTGCCCAGACAACTTGATCCGTCACGCGAGGCACTGGTGCTGGCCGCCGGGGAGGCTGCAACCTCCGGCAAGGATGAACCACTCCGCTTGGCCGCGTTGTTGCAGTCTTATCCCGATGTGCCCTACCTCCACTATGCGTTTGGACTTGCGCTGGCTAAAGCAGGAAAGGAGAAAGAGGCGGTCGAGCAGTTCCGTGCCGAGGTAAGGATTTCGCCCGATAGCCCAATCCCCTGGATCGAACTTAGCCGAATCGAACTTCGCCAGGGCAGTGTGAATGAATCGCTGACCCAAGCGCAAAAGGCCATCCAACTCTCCCCGGATAATCCTGATGCTCATGAAGCATTAGCGCAAGCATTGGAAATGGCGGGCAGGGGGGAGCAAGCTGCTGCGGAGCGGAAATTCGTGGCGCCTGCCAGTGTTCCCATTTCCAGGCAGCGCCCCGAGCAGCGCATCGTTCTCCTCTATGCCAATGCCAGCTATGCTTCGATGGCCGGGACCACCTCGCAAGACCCGCGACAACGCTGGAACCGGGCTATGCAGGAATACTCGGCAGGCCAGTACTCCGCCGCGGCCGCCGATTTGAAGGCATGGCTCGCAGTGACGCCTGAGAGCGGCACCGGCTGGGCG
>NZ_JBARMD010000004.1:0-4538 GCF_049802275.1 Occallatibacter sp.
CGAAAGAACTGGAGTCCTGTCGCGCAGACAATGTTTGCTTTCGAAGAATTCCCGGAAGCGATTCAGTAGACCCAGCGAGAACTCAGACCGCAACAGCGCGACGCGCTCTGACTTTCTGGATGTATGCCAGCACTGGACGGGAGAGCAGCAGTACGCAGAGCGTAATGGTCAGATTCATCGGGCTCTTGACGCCGGGTTTCACCTGCCACCAGTAGTGGATGATTCCGCAGATCGCCGCAAAATAGACAAGCTTGTGCAGGCGGTTCCATCGCTTGCCGCCAAGTTTGCGAATGGCCCATGTCGTCGAAGTGGCCGCGAGCGGCACCAGCAGTGTATAGGCCGCAAAACCCGCGATGATGAAGCGGCGCTTGGTGATGTCTGTTTTGAACACGCTGAGATCGAAGTTCATGTACAGCCCGATGTAGGTGGCCAGATGCAGCGAAGCGTAGAAAAACGCGAAGAGCCCCAACAGACGCCGGAACTTGATGAGCCACGACAGGCGCGGCGATAGCAGACGCAGGGGCGTGATGGCCAGCGAAAGGACGAGCATCAACAGGGCGTTGTAACCCGTGGTCAGCGTGATGGTCGACGTAGGATCGGGGCCGAGCGTGTTGGTAACGGCCTCGTAGACGAGCATCACAAACGGAGAAATGCACGCGATCCACGTGAGTGTCTTGAGCGTGATGAGGGTCGTGCGATTCATGAGGGTCCAGGGAAGCGGAGTTAGCGGCGCATAGCGCCTGTTAGCGGAGCTTCGCACCGTTAGCGGAGTTCGAAAAGCAAGAACGTGACTCCGCCAACACTTTCCTAACTCTGCTAGAAGTTCTTCTTCAAGTCCATTCCGGTGTACATTGAGGCTACCTGGTCGCCATAGCCGTTGAACATGAGCGTCGTCCGGCGCTGCTGGTAGAACGGCAAACCTATGCGGCGCTCGGTCTTCTGGCTCCAGCGCGGGTGATCGACGTTGGGATTCACGTTGGAGTAGAACCCGTATTCGCTTGGTCCCATCTCGCTCCAGGTTGTCGGCGGTTCCTTTTCGACGAAGCGAATCCTCACGATCGATTTCGCCGATTTGAATCCGTACTTCCATGGCACAACGATGCGAATCGGGGCGCCGTTCTGGTTGGGGAGAACTTCGCCGTAAAGCCCAAAGGTGAGCAGCGTGAGCGGATGCATGGCCTCATCCATGCGCAGCCCTTCTGAATACGCCGAATAGAAGGATGCTTCACTCGCCCACTTCTCCACTTTGGTGTCGTAGTAGGAGAGGAACTGCACGTATTTGGCGCTGGGCAGCGGATCGCATTCCTTTATTAATTCAGAGAGCGAGTAGCCGACCCACGGAATAACCATGCTCCACGCCTCGACGCAGCGATGACGATAGACTCGCTCTTCCAGCGGGCGTAACTTCAACAAGGCTTCGATGTCGATGGTTTTTGACTGTTTGACTTTACCTTCAACCTTGACGGCCCAAGGGCGCGTAGGCAACGCACCGGCGTTCTCGGCCGGCTCATTCTTCTGCACTCCGAATTCGTAATAGTTGTTGTAGTGGGTCACGTCCTGCAGGCTGGTGAGTTGTTCGCCGGTGGTGGAGAGCGGGCTTTTGACGGTTTGCAGTTTCGTGTCGGCCAGGACGCTTGTGCGAGGTGCAAACACATCGGCAAGCCGGTCGACTCCGGCGATGGCTGCGCCAGCTGCGGCAGTACCGGCAATGGCGTTGCGCAGAAATCGACGCCGGCTGAAGAACTCGTCGTAGCTTTCTTTAGGCGTAATCTCCGATGAGGGAATGTCGGAGGGTTTGCGAATCAGCATGGGCGACCTCGTTCCGAGTTTTTCGGACTACTTTTATTAGACACGCCATATCAGCCGCAAGTTACAGCATTGCGGAAACACTTTGATGTCAATGGAAGCGTCAGTTTTTGATACGGTTGCGGCGGGCCGCAGGGGCGGCGGGCCGGGCCATAGCCGGCAGGCTGCCGCGCGGGAATGAAGTGGACTGCCGCACCACAAGCTTGGTGGGAATCTGCCATTCTTTCTGCTGCGCGTAAGGATTGTCAGGCTCGATGCCGGCGCGCAGGGCCTGCACAGCGGCCGTGGCAAGATGTTTGCACGACATCCGGACCGTGGTCAGCGATGGCAGCATGAACTGCGCAAGATGAATATCATCGAATCCCACAACGGAAACGTCCTGCGGCACTGATTGGGTCGTTCGATGCAGACCATGCAACACACCAATCGCGGTCATGTCGTTGGAGCAGACAATGCCGGTCGGAAGTTCTGCTAGCGCAAGTAATTGTTCGCTCGCCTTGATGCCGCCTTCCATGGTGTGCGTGCCCTCGACCAGATGCTCGGGCGGAACGGTCAGTCCGAGTTCGGCCATGGCACCGAGGAAAGCATCGCGTCGCGCTATCGCGGAGCGCATCTGCAAAGGACCACTGATAAAAGCGATCCGGCGATGTCCAAGTGCTGCGAGGTGTTGCACCGCCTCGCGAATTCCCTCTCCATAGTTAACTTTGAGGATACGAATATTCGGCAAGTCCGGTCCGGCATCCACAAACACGAGCGGGAATGCGCGCTCAACGAGCTTCTGGATCAGTTCTTCTTCGATGCCGAATGTCATGATTGCCACTCCGTCTACACTGCGCTGCAGCATGCGGCGGATAAGCGCTTCAGTGCGGGTGGTGTCGTAGTTTGTGGAGCCTATGAAAACCTCATATCCCTGCTCCACGGCGAGATTCTCAAACTCCTGGACGAGTTCTGGGAAAAAAGGATTCGTGATCTCCGAGACCACCAGGCCAAGGATGCGGCTGCGTCCGGAGACGAGAGCGCGCGCCTGGGTGTTTGGGACGTATCCAACTTCCTTGATGGCGCTCCAGACACGCTCCGCCAAGTCAGGCGCAACGGTGGCGATCCCATTTACCACCCGCGAAACAGTTGCAATGGAAACGCCCGCATGCCGCGCCACGTCGCGAATGCTCGCATTGGCCGAGCGAAGCCTGTTCGGATTTTTTCTCGGACCACCCACAGATGAACTGATTCTAAAGGATTTTCTTGTGTTACACGAATGATTTACGTGAACAATTGCGCAAGGAACAGCAGTGAAACCATTGAATAAACTGGCTAGACCGCAGTTTAAGAAAGCGCCATTTGCGCAATCGATTGGGGCGATTGGGGTCCATTCTGGAAAACGCTTCCACGCTGGAAGATCGGACTCGCTATGGATGACTCTGGCTACCACCGGCAACTTCAATCGCATGGCGCAGCAGCACGAGGATGGACACGAGGCTCTCTTCGGCTCCGCGTTTGCTCCCCGGCAAATTGACGATCAGGGTTGAGCCACATAAACCGGCGACTCCGCGCGACAGCCACGAAAAGGGGTTGCTTTCGGCTCCGCGGGATCGCATGGCTTCAGCGAGGCCCGGTGCATGGCGATCAACCACGCGGAGTGTAGCCTCGGGCGTGCGATCGCGCTGGCTCATGCCTGTTCCACCCGCCGTCAGGATCAGCGCCGCTCCCTGCACGCTCCATCGCTCGAGTTGTGACGCGATCTTCTCTTCATCATCCGGCAAAAGCGCAGTCTCAACTTGTGCGGCAGGCCAGTGCTGAAGCAGCAACTCGACAACCGCCGGACCCGCCGTGTCGGTCATCAGGCCCTGCGAACAGCGGTCGGAAACCGTTAATACACAGAGGAGCATAGCGATGATTGTAGCTACCTTGCCGGAAGAACTTTGATAGTCTGCAGCCAGATCTTTGCGGTTTCAGGCCAGGTAGTTACCGGTAGTGCGGTCCGGCGCAGACCATATCCGTGTCCGCCCTCAGCATAGATATGCAGTTCGGCGGGCACCTTGGCGGCTTTCAATTGCAGAAAATAGACGGTAGCGTTTTCGACGTGCACCGGATCATCCTCTGCCTGAACGATGAAGGTGGGGGGCGTTTGTGCAGTAGGGTTAATGTCGGCGTTGGGCGCCATGTTTTGAGCGGCATTGGCGAGATATCCGGGGTAGATGATGAGCGCGAAGTCAGGGCGGCAGCTGAGCTGGTCGGCGGCATCGATCGGGTCGTAGAGGCGCTTGTCAAAATGCGTGCTGAGAGCGGCGGAGAGATGTGCGCCCGCAGAGAAGCCTAGAACTCCAACGCGGTCGGGATCAATTTTCCACTGGGCAGCGTGCTGGCGAACGAGGCCGAGCGCGCGTTGCGCATCTTGAAGTGCAGCGGCGGATTTGGGATACGGGCCGGTGTTGGGCACGCGATACTTCACCAGCACGCAAGTTACGTCGATAGAGTTGAGCCAGTCGCAGACCTCGGTGCCTTCGAGATCGATGGCGAGGATCGTATAGCCGCCTCCCGGAAACACAACGACAGCCGGTCGCGCGGCATTGCCTTTCGCTGCGTAAAGCGTGAGCGTCGGGCTGGAGACGTTTCCAAGGCGCACGAGCGGCTTGCCGGCGATGAGGTTGTCCGTGGGCTTGGTCGTATCAATCTCGGCCGGTGGGTTCGCAGGCGCGCCGGGAGCGCCGTTCGGCCACAGCGGGAGGGTAATG
>NZ_JBARMD010000005.1:0-5732 GCF_049802275.1 Occallatibacter sp.
GTTGATAGCTCTCGCCGTCATGATCTGCGGCATGGCCCTGCATGCCTACTGGCTCATCATTGCCGGCTTCTTCATCATGATTGGCGCGCAGGTCGAAGACCAGGGTGTCTTCTTCCAATCCGTTGTCGATACGGTGCACATGCGCGAAGTCATGCTCACTGACTTTGCGACTCTCTCCCCATCCGACACGCTGGCCGATGCGCTTTTCCGCTGTGTTCACTCTCTGCAGGAGGACTTCCCGGTCGTTCGCGGTCCGCAACTGGTCGGCATCGTGTCGCGCCAGCGTATCGTCGACGCCCTCCGTAACGACGGCAACGGCTACATCCAGTCGATCATGTCTCGCGCCTTCCAGGTGGCGCGGCCCGAGGATACTCTGGGCACCACCATCCGCCGCATCTCCGGCGGCCAGGGCCTTTCCCTGATCCCTGTTACCGAAAGCGGCAAAGTCATCGGCATCGTCAGCGTGCAGAACCTGATGAGTTCCATGTCTCTGCTGGCTGAGCAACGCCGCATCGAAGCCGAAGACGCCTCAGAATAGCTCAATTCTTCCAAGAGACAAAAGCAGATCCTTCGATCCGCTTACCCCACTCGCGATTCATCGCGCTGGGCCCCGAACGCGCTCCTCTCAGGATGACACGGGTGGAGACTACTAATCTCAACTACCATGTTCTAAGCAATGTCAGAAGAACTCGCCCCCGGCCTTTACCTCGTAGCCACGCCCATCGGCAATCTTGGGGATATCACACTCCGCGCCCTTGAAGTCCTCAAGCAAGCCGACCGCATCGCCTGCGAAGACACGCGCCAGACGCAAAAGCTTCTCAATCACTTCGCCATCTCGACACCGACAACCAGCTATCACCGGCACAACGAGCGCCAGCGCGGCGCTGAACTCATCGATGCCCTCAAATCGGGCGCCCGCATCGCGGTAGTCTCCGATGCTGGAATGCCGGGCATCAGCGATCCCGGTTCCTGGCTGGTCGAAGCAGCCATTGCCGCAGGCATCGCGGTTATTCCTATTCCTGGAGCCAACGCGGCTCTCAGCGCCCTCATTGCTTCCGGTTTACCTACTGAACAATTTCACTTCCTCGGATTCCTGCCGGAAAAAGCCGGCGCCCGCCGCACCCGCCTCGAAGAACTAGCGGCCGTGCCCCGCGAATCCGCTGAGACCGTCATCTTCTACGAGGCTCCCCATCGCATCGCCGACACTCTGGGCGATCTCGAGTCCGTGTTCGGTCCAGCACTCCGCATAGTCGCAGCTCGCGAACTCACCAAGCTCCACGAAGAATTCCTTCGTGGAACTGTCGCTGAAGTGCGCCGCGAACTCGCCGCCCGCGACCGCATTCGCGGCGAATTTGTCCTCCTCATCGAAGCCCCGGCGAAAATCATGGGTATCCCAGGTCTCGCTTCTGAAACTTGGGAAAATATTTCCACCAAAGTTGCCCGCCTGCAGTCCGAGTCAGGCCTCGACGAAAAAGAAGCACTCAAACGCCTTGCCCGCGAGCTGGGCCAATCCAAAAGCGAGCTCTACCGCGAACTCCAGCGCGAACGCGCCCGCCGCAAATAGCCAGCATCGAAATCATTGTTTGGAAAGCAATCAGACCCTGTCGTCTCGAAGCTCAGGCATCTGCGATTGGGTCCAACAAAATCACATTCAGCAGCGACTTGTGCACCCGGATGCGGCTCTTGTAGTCGATGAACCCCATTTTGCGAAAGCGGTTCATAAAGAAACTCACCCGCGAACGCGTCGTCCCGATCATGTCTGCCAAAGTCTCCTGCGATATCTGCGGGATCAACGTCTGCTGCTCCCCGGGTTTTCCGAACTCCGCCATCAGCAGCAGGATCCTCGCCAGCCGCTTCTCGCTGGAATTGAAGAGATGATCCACTAGGTCCGCCTGGATGCGAATGCTGCGCGCCAGCAGGAATCGCACAAACAAGTCGGAGAATCCGTGCTCCTCGTGAAGAACACGAATCATCTCCTTACGCTTGATCTGCATAGCGCTGCAGGCGGTGATCGCAGTTGCTGTGGATAGTCGCAGCCCCGGTATCGCTGCCAAAGCGCCCTCCCCTACAAACTCTCCGGCCGAGAGCATCAGAATCGTCGCTTCCTTTCCAGCCGCCGAAACAACGGTTACCTTGGCTCTGCCCTTTTGCAGGTAGAAGACTGAATCCGCCGGGTCTCCCTGCGAGAAAAACGGCTGCTTCGGCGCAAACGTGACGATCCTTCGCCCCAGCCCCGCCTGGGCGAGGAAGTCGCCGGCATCAAACGGGATTTCGTTCAACTGAACCAACAAGGGCCCCCTTCCATCAGGCAGGACAGTAAAGCTGCAACGCTCAAATCCGGCTAATCAGCTAATACCAGTATCTCTTGGGAAGTGAGCTTTAGTGCTCAGACTCCCCATGAAGACTCCAAATAGTATCGGAATTACCGGATGCGCTCTGTATACGCGTAAAGAAAGAAACGCCCCGCTAAAGGTAGAAAACAAGGTGTATCGCATGAAGAAAGTCATTACATTCGTCGCACTCCTCAGCATGACCAGCATCGGCTGGGCGGGAACCAATCGTGAAGCAACCAATGATCGTCTCGATCACGCCGGTAGAGTACTCCACGAGATTATGGACGCGCCAGATAAGGGCATTCCTGAAGAAGTTCTTGAGCACGCCAAGTGTGTTGCCGTTGTTCCCCATCTTCTGAAGGGTGGTTTCGTGTTCGGTGCAGAAAACGGTCGCGGCGTAGCTACCTGCAGGACCGCGGACGGCTGGAGCGCGCCAATTTTCTTCACGACAACTGGCGGAAGCTGGGGCTTGCAGATCGGCGTTGAGGGCGTGGACCTGGTCATGATCATCCAGAACGAGCGCGGCATGCGCCAGCTGCTCTCCAGCAAATTTGAGCTTGGCGCAGACGCTTCGGTGGCAGCCGGACCGGTCGGCCGTCATGCTTCTGCCGACACCGACTGGAAGCTGAATGCCGAAATCCTCACCTACTCACGAGCCAGGGGCGCTTTCGCGGGGGTTACTCTCAAAGGGGCGTCGATCCGCCACGATGAAGACTCCACCCGGGCAATCTACGGCCACAATGTCTCGAATGCCCGCATCCTCAAGGGTGAAGTAAACATGCCCGCATCGGCACATTCCTTCCTTGACGCGGTCGGCAGCGCGAAGGCGCAGGCAGTCGCTTCTAAGTAATCAAATCCCCTTAAAACGCGAGCGTCTCAACATAAAAAGGGGCGCTCGCCGCACCAGGAAAGGTACTTATGCTTTGGACAATCTTTGTTGTCGTTCTGATCATGTGGCTTCTCGGCTTCAGTTTCCACATCGCCGGCGGCCTGATCCATCTCCTGCTGGTCGTGGCCCTGGTAATCCTCGTCTTCAACTTGCTTAGCGGTCGACGTTCCGCCCTCTGACGACTGCTTCCCCGAGCAGCCAAACCCTCCCCCAATATCCGCACTTTGAACTATGAGCTGTGAACTCTAGACGAGAAATTCACCTTCTCAATCGCCTCTTCCGCCGACCCAACGACTTCGAGCAGCAGCCGGTTTTCCGCTTTAAGGAATCCGGCTTCCACGGCTCGATCCAGAAACGCCAGCAGCGCGTTCCAGTAACCGACTGTATTGATCAGAATGCAGGGCTTGTCGTGAAGGCGGAGTTGCTTCCACGTGACGATCTCCATCATCTCGTCGAGTGTTCCATAGGCGCCGGGAAGCATCAGGAACGCGTCGGCCAGCTTGACCATTCGCGCCTTGCGCTCGTGCATCGTCGGCACCATCTCAAGCCGAGTCACGCCGCGGTGGGCGATCTCGCTTCCTGAAAGAATCTCAGGCAGTACGCCGACCACCTCGGCCCCGCCTGCAAGCGCTGCATCCGCCACCGCGCCCATCAGCCCTATGCTTGCGCCGCCGTAGACCAGCCCCAATCCCGCGTGTGCGATTGCGGTTCCCAACACCTTTGCTTCGCTCAGAAACGCCGGATCGGCACCGCTCGCCGATCCGCAATACACGGCTACCCGTTTCACTTTCATCGCTCACCCAGCATAGCGCCTGCGATGACCCCGCGGTTTCGCACCACCCTACTGCGCGCACTTGATCTCAACACGCAGCCATCCCGGCGGCGCTCCCGGTCCCGGCTTGCCCGGATCGACTACCTCGATGGCATGCATCGGTTCAGGTCGCATCCACTCTCCCGTCCAAACGCCCGCATGCACAGGATCGGTCTCGCTGGGCTGATCCTTCACCTTGCCATCCGCGGTGTGATAACGGATGTGCGGCGTCGTGCCACCAGTGTCGTAGCCCAGGAACAAACTCGGCCATCTGTGATGATGCATCGGTTCCGTCCCGCCTTTAGGGGGCAGCGTAACCTGCAGTACACGCACGAATGCGTTTTCGAAGACAACTTTGTGGCTCGCGGGAGCGGCCTGCACCGCATCGTACCCCTCCGGAAACCCAGCGCTCGAGCTCTGTCCGTAGAGATAATAGTGTGTGGCAAACAGACCCAGGCAGACCGCGCACACTATGGTCGATACCGCGATCGCGAGCACCCGAATGAGTCCAGTTGGTCGTCTCATAGAGCGCAGTATAGAGGACAACTGGCCTCAAATAAGGAGATAACGGCCAACTTGCGCGATCAAATCCGGTGGCCCTGCACAGCATCGGCGGCAAAGGTAAACTGGAGTAGGAAGCCTTCCCGCCTGGACCCGCCGTGCCGTCGCTCATCGAAAACCTGAACCCTGAACAGCGTGCTGCCGTTGAAACTACCGATGGCCCGCTGCTGATCCTTGCCGGCGCCGGATCGGGCAAAACGCGTGTGATCACGAGCCGTATCGCGTGGCTCATCCAGGAAAAGGGCGTAGCACCGGATTCGATTCTGGCCGTTACCTTTACGAATAAGGCTTCGGCGGAGATGGGCGAGCGCGTGGCGCGACTGCTGGGGCATGGATCGCTGACCAAGCCGCTGATCGCCACCTTCCATTCGCTTTGCGTGCGCATGCTGCGGCGCGACATTGAAGCGCTGAAGGTTGGCAACGAGGGGCTTACCCGTTCCTTCGCCATTTATGACGAGAACGACCAGCAGGCAATTGTGAAGCAGGTGATGCGCCGCATGGGCCTGGACACAAAGCAACTGACGCCGCGGACCGTCCTGAGCCGGATTTCGTGGGCAAAGAATCACATGGTTGATCCGCAGGACTACTATCTCGGATCGAAGGATGCCGACAGCGAGCGCATCGCCCATATCTACAAGGGCTACAAGGACGAACTGCGCAAGAACAATGCGCTCGACTTCGACGACCTGCTGCTGGAGGCGGTCCGCCTGCTCAAAGTTTCCGGGCCTACGCGCGAATACTACCAGCGCCGCTATCGTTACATTCTCGTCGACGAGTATCAGGACACGAACCGCCCGCAGTACGAACTGATGAAGTTGCTGGCCGGCGAGCACAAAAACGTGTGCGCCGTCGGCGACGAGGACCAGAGCATCTACTCGTGGCGCGGCGCCGACATTCGCAACATTCTCGAATTCGAAAAGGATTTTCCCAACGCCCGCATCGTGAGGCTCGAGCAGAACTACCGGTCCACGCAAGTCATTTTGGAAGCTGCAGGCGCAGTCGTCGCCAATAACCTTCGCCGCAAAGGCAAAAAATTGTGGACGGATCGCCAGGGCGGCTCGCTGATCGGCTACTACGAAGCACCCGACGGCGAAAACGAAGCCCTCTTCATTGCCGATCGCATCCAGAAGTTTCTGCG
>NZ_JBARMD010000006.1:0-4513 GCF_049802275.1 Occallatibacter sp.
CAGAGAGGCGGTTGCCTCGCTGGGCGGCGTCGACGTGCTGGTGAACAATGCGGCGAACGATCAGCGGCACAAGGTCGAGGACGTCACGCCGGAATATTGGGATGCTTCGATCGCCGTGAATCTGCGGCCGCAGTTTTTCATGATCCAGGCGGTGCTGCCTGCGATGAAGGCGGCGGGGCGAGGCAGCATCATCAACATGTCATCGATCTCGTGGATGATTCCATCGACAGGCGTGCCGGTTTACATCGCTGCGAAGGCGGCGATCGTCGGACTAACCCGAACACTTGCGCACGAACTGGGGCCGAACGGAATCCGCGTGAATGCGGTGTTGCCGGGGGCGGTTGCGACGGAAAAGCAGAGGCGGCTCGTCTATACGCCAGAGTACAAAGCGGAGATCATGGTGAGCCAGGCTTTGAAGCGGGATGTTTTGCCGGAGGATGTGGCCCGGCTGGTGCTCTTTCTGGCGGCGGATGATTCGAGCGCGATTACGAATCAGAGCTACGTGGTGGATGGCGGATGGGTATGAGCGGCGCAACCGCTTAGTGTCAATGTTTCAGTGATCAGCGGTCAGGAACCCCGGAATGGAGGTGCGGCCCGGTGCGATGGCTTAAGATTTCTCGGGGAGCCTACAGCCATGTTTCGAGCATTCGTATCCGGACGTCGGAGTCTCGCTTTTTGCGTTGCCGTTCTTGCTTTTGTCTCTGTTGCTTCATCGCTCGCTAATCTTGCCACGGCGCAGACCGCGGTTGAAGCCGTGAAAGTGGCCGCGGAGATTGATCGGGTCGCGTCGAATCTGCCGCTGGAGTCGCGGACTGTAATCACGCGGCTCACCATGCTGCGCGAACTTCCGGGCGGTGTGTGGAAGACGCACAGCGGCGACGTGGCGCATGGCGAGGAGGTCAACCTTGATGAGTCTGACTGGAAGACTCAGGCTGTGCCGGGCAACGCGTCGAATGACGCGGTTTGGTTTCGCACGACCTATATTGTCCCGGACACGCTGAACGGGTACGACCTGACCGGCTCTCGCGTCTGGTTTCAGTTTCATGCCGATGCCAACGGGCCGATGCCGGAGATTCTCTACTTCAATGGGCGGCGCGTTGCGCTCGGCGACGATCTCGAGCCCGTGGTCCTGTTTGATAACGCGAAGCCCGGCGATAAGGTCACGGTGGCGGTGAAGCTGCTGCACACGGTGGATACGAAGTCGATCAGGGGGGCCACGCTGCGCATCGAGTTTTCTGACAATCGGCCTAATCCTGACGACCTGCGCACGGAGTTTCTGACCGCGGCGATCCTGGTTCCTTCGCTGGCGCCAAATGATGCTTCACAAATGGCCACCCTTAACAGCGCGATCGCTGCGGTCGACATAAAGGCCCTGGATGCAAAGGATCAAAAAGGCTTTGACGAAAGCCTGAGAGCTGCGCACAGCAAACTCGAAGCGCTGCTGCCGCTGATGCAGACCGCGACATGGCACCTTACAGGCAACTCGCACATCGATGCGGCGTGGCTGTGGCCATGGACGGAAACCGTCGACGTGGTCAAGCGTACCTTCGGCACGGCGTTGCAACTGATGTACGAGTATCCGCAGTACACCTATACGCAGTCGGCAGCGGCCTATAACGAGTGGATCGCTGACAAGTATCCCGACATGAATGCGGAGATCAAGAAGCGCATCGAGGAAGGGCGCTGGGAGATTGTGGGCGGCATGTGGGTGGAGCCCGATTTGAATATGCCGGATGGCGAATCGCTGGTGCGGCAACTGCTGGTGGGCAAGCGCTGGTACAAGCAGGCTTACGGCGTCGATGTACGAATCGGCTGGAATCCGGATTCGTTCGGGTATACGTGGCAGCTTCCGCAGATCTACAAGAAGAGTGGCGTGGATTATTTCGTGACGCAGAAGATGACGTGGAACGACACTAATCAGCTTCCGTTCAAGCTCTTCTGGTGGGAGTCGCCGGATGGATCCAAAGTGTTGGCGTATTTTCCGCACGACTATGCGAATGACAACCTGAACCCGACGCGACTGGCCGCGGATATGGTGCAGGCCCGGCAGCGGGCGACGGGCCTGACGGACATGATGGACCTGTACGGGATTGGCGATCATGGCGGCGGACCGACAAGGGCCATCCTCGACCAGGGCGTGCATTGGGCGGATCCGTCGATGCCGGCGAAGGTGGTGCCGCAGATCGTGTTCGGGACAGCGCAGAGTTACTTCGATCAGGTAAACCTGCAGAACGCTGAAGATCCCAAAGATGGGAAGATTGCGCCGGATAGCCCGGTGTGGGATTACCGGTCGATTGCGAAGGGATACACGCCGCCGCCGGCGGTGCCGGGCAAGATTTCGATTCCGACCTGGAAGAGCGAGATGTATTTCGAGTATCACCGCGGGGTGATGACGACGCAGGCGAATCACAAGCGGAATATGCGGGAAAGCTCAGAGGAAGTGCTCAATGCGGAGAAGTGGTCGTCGCTGGCCTGGCTGGATGGGCAGAATTATCCGGCAGCCGAACTGACAGAAGACTGGAAGAAAGTTCTGTTCAACCAGTTCCATGATCTGGCGGCGGGGTCTGGGATCGGCGTCATTTATAAGGACGCGCAGAAAGACTACGACGTGGTGCGGTGGTCGACGAATGAGATTTCGTCCGACTCGCTGAACACCGTGGACGAACGCGTAAATACGGCGGGTGCAGGTGTGCCGGTGGTGATCTACAACCCGCTGGGCTGGTCGCGATCAGGTGAGGTAATCGCGCATGTACAGACCGGCAAGACTGCGGTCAGCGCGACAGGCGCACAGGTTGTGGAGGTGGTGCCGGACGACAAGACGGACTTCGCCGATGTGAAGCTGCACGTGCTGCACGTGCCGGCTATGGGCTACAAGCTGATTTGGATCGGTGGTAAGGGAAGTTCTGAACGCGATGAGCATGCGGTAACTGCGAAAGAATCAGGTGATTCGTTCACACTCGAGAATGAGACGCTGCGCATGACGGTGGACCGGAACTCCGGGTGCATTACGAGCCTGTTTGAGAAAAAAACCAACTTCGAGGCGCTGGCTTCGAAGGCGTGCGGCAACCAGTTGCAGTTCTTCAAGGACAATCCGAAGGACTATGACGCATGGAACATCGATCCGGGGACGTTGGATGTTGCGCCGATGACGATTGAGCATCCAGACGCTGTTGAGATGTTGAAGAAGGCGGAGCCGACGATTCGCGTAACGAGCCATCGGGGCAACTCGAAGTTCGTTCAGACGATCGGGCTCTCGGCAGACGGCGATCAAGTCGACATTGAAAACGACATCGACTGGCATGAATCGCACATTTTGCTGAAGGCGGCGTTTCCGCTGGCGGCTTCGGGGCCGTTTGCTACTTACGAGATTCCTTACGGATCGATTGACCGGCCAACTACACGCAACAACTCGTGGGAGAAGGCGCAGTTTGAAGTTCCGGCGCAGCAGTGGGCAGATCTCGGAGATGGCAAGCACGGCTTCAGTCTCATCAATGATTCCAAGTTCGGCTATGACGCTGCCGGCAACACGCTTCGCCTTACCTTGCTGCGCTCGCCGAAGTGGCCCGACCCGGATGCGGACATGGGACATCATCACTTCCACTACGCGCTCTATCCGCACGCAGGCACCTGGAAAGATGCGATGACCGTGCGTCACGGATTTGAATACAACTATCCGTTGACGGCGGTGGTTGCGACCGCTCACGCTGGGACCCTGCCCGCCAGCCACTCCTTTGCTTCCGTCACGCCGGACAACGTGGTGCTGACAGCGGTAAAGAAGGCTGAAGACACGAAGGGATTGATCTTCCGCGTGTACGAGTGGGCAGGGAAGGATTCCACGGTTGAGTTTCATGTGCCACCAGGCGCGACGGGCGCGACAGTGACGAACATGATGGAGGCGCCTGAGGGAAGTCCGCTTGCAGTGACCGGCGATGTGGTGAAGGCGCCGATTCATCCATACGAGATTCTTACGGTGCGCGTGGATTATCCGAACGGTGGCCCGCAGGAATAGTTGGTAAGCCAAACGCGAATACGGCGCAACCAGGTCGCGCCGTATTTATTTGCAGGAAAGAAGCCGGGTGCCCCATCCTTGCGCAGCAAGGGTGGGAGAGCAACGAGCCGTTGGCAGAGCGACAATGTTTTGCAGCGAGCTATTTCGTTGCGACTTTGGTGAGATCGGCGTTCTGGTCGATCTGGCTCAGGCGGTACATCAGCAGAGCATCGCGCTTGGTGTTGATGGGCTGCGTCGACAGGTCGATGGTCTCGCCCGGGGCATGCGCGCCTTCGCCAGTTGCGCCGATTCCAGCCAGCCCGGGGATAATACCCGCGACGAACGAGATGTCTCCAGCACCGCGCTTCATCGGATCCAACTCGGGCATCTGCTTAAACCCGAGACTGGCGTTTGCCTGGTTGAGAATGCCGAGCAGCGCGCGGCTCTGCGCAGTGGGCGCCATGGCCGGATAGCCCTCGCCAAAGGTGATGGTCGCCGTGGTCCTGGGTAGATGCTGTGCGACAA
>NZ_JBARMD010000007.1:0-5918 GCF_049802275.1 Occallatibacter sp.
GCTCCATGGGAGGCACCCCGGTCTGCGCGGCGCCCTGCTCGCGCAGCAGCACGCCCACGTGCACGAACTCGTCGCGCACCGGATTCGGCACATAACGCAGCAACTGAAACTCACAGGTGAGTCGCTGATGGTTAGTCGTCATGATTGCACGTCACCTCGTTCATCGGCGCCAGGCGCGGCCTACATGATCCTGCCGACGATGGTAGTCCCCCAGCGTTCAGGATTCCAGCTACTGCTGGATGTTTCGTTGGTTCGAAGGCCCCAATTGGGAAACGGCTTGCGATCCGAACTCGCGAATGCCTCGATCAATTCCCGAATGCGGCCGCGGCGCGCCAGCAGCTTCTCCACGAGCGCTTCCATCTCGGACAAATCGCCGCCGTACCACTCGGGTGGAACTTTGTTGGCTGTTTCCCAAACTGTCTCTGCGGGCATGGTCTCCAGCCGCGAGAGCCAGGGTTCGAACGAATCCCAACCTGTAACCTCGCGATAGACATCGTTGCGATAATAGACTCCGCGCAGAGGCGCATCTTCAAATTTCCATTCGCCGGCGAAGAAGCAATACCCAAAATCGATGAACACGGCCCGGTAACGGCGTTCGCGCGCTTTGCGCGTGAACACAGCCTGGCGACCATTGGCGTTGCCGGTCCATTTGTCGAGGGCGAGAATACCGGCGAATTCGCTAAGGTTCTTCAATCCCAACAGGTGTTCTTCGGGAAGATAGTCGACGACTTGCCCCGGCATCAGGCCGCCAACGAAGCGCGAACCGAATTGCAAACCCGATTGGCAGCGTTGCCGTGTACGGCCTAGTTCAATCTCCAACTCGGATGTATTTTCGATGAGCCAACTCGACACCTCAACGAGCTCAACCACTGGAGCGGTCAGACCCGCAGCCGCGGCGAGTTTCGAGGCGAGGTATTCATTGGCAAGCACGCGCATGTGCTGCGGATTGTTCTGGAATTTGACAACGTAGGCGTGACCGTCGGCGCCCAGCATCAACTGGCCCTGTGCGCCCCCCCGCATGCGCCGGATATGCTGCACCGCCAGAACTGCCAAGCCCGTGTCACCGCCTGCTTTTGAAGTATGTCTCGATTGTAATGCGAAAGAACAAGCCTAGCTTTTGGCCAGTAGCCAGTAGCCAGTAGCCAGCAGCCAGTAGCCGGTGGCCTGTTGCCGACATGTCGACAGTGCCCAAACTCAAGGCTACGAAGGCACACGGGTGTTTCGGTAGAGATTGCAGCAACGGTCTCCCTAAAAGCAAAGAGCTAAGAGCTAAAGGCAACAAGCTATCGGCTGTTCTTTTCCAGCAACTCCGCTCTTGCTGCCAGTCCAATGGCCATGGCCATCACGCGGTCGTCGTGGGTGCCGGCACGTGCTCCGGTATTTCCATTGGGCAGCCGGACGAAGCTTCGGCACTCCGACAGAAGCCGTTTGCTCATGAATCGATCGGGCTGTTCGATCAGACCGGCGTTCAAACGTCCGATAACAGCCGGACGGCTCAACGACGTTGTAAGCCATCCCATCTGTCCCGCTTGGCGGTAAATGCGCGGATAGCGGCAGACGCTCTCGATTAGCGCGAGCACGCCGCTTCCGTGATTGTTACGCTCCACCACGAGGAATGCGTCGTTGTACTCGGCGGCAATGGCTGTTACGAGCCGCGCCAGTTCGAGGCCGCCGATATGTACGGCAAACTCCGCACACTGCAGCCCCGTTTCCAACTCCACAACCTCGGCGGCGGAGTAGTCTCCTTCACTGCCGCCGCCCGCCGGGTCGACTGCGACCAGATAATGTTTGCCGTGCATGGGCGGCAGCCAGATCTCAAGTTGGCCATTGTGGCGCGATTCAACGGCAGCGGGAGCCGATAAAAGTCTTTGCTCAATCGCGGCAACCTCGAACACAGATTCTCCGCTTGCCAGAAAGCAACTCTCAGCGTCTTCGGCGAATTCCTGCCGCGCAAGGCCGCGAAAGTTAGCTTGCGTCTTGCGGCGAAACCCGATCTGCGCGAGGCTCAGACGATGACGTTCCATGAGCGCTCGTTCTTCTTCGGTCAACGAGCCCTTGTCGACTGCCTTGATGCGGTACCGCTGCTCCATCCACCACGGAAAGAAGTGTTGCACCATCCCGGTCTCTGGCGCGCCCCGCCATTCCTCGTAAAAGCATCCGCCTATACCGTCCGGCGTCGACTCCAGAATTTCCTCCCCATCCACCGCCAGAGCGGCGCGAAGACCTGCGAGTGTCTCCGCCGGATCGCCCGGCCAGCGCGCCAATTCCGAGCAGTGCAAGTTCTGTACTGTCATACCGCGGCCGGCATTGCGTTCCCCGGCTGACACGACGCGATACTGGGAATCGAAGACCGGAAAAATGATCTGGCGAACATTGGCGTGCGATGTTCTCAGGCATCCCTTGCGCAGCCGGTCTGGCAGGTAATCGAGGAAGCGGTGCACAATACGAAAGATCTCTTCTGCCGATTCCTGCGTGTGCGCCACTTGCAGGGTCAGTGTGCCGGGGAGCGTAATCGTCTTCAGAAAGAATCGCGCAGCCGCCCAGGTGGTCAGTCCCATCTGACGCGCCTTCAGAATGATGTTGCGCTGGCCGCGCTGTCTTTCGAATTCGCTTTGCACCGGGTTGGCGCGAAGCAGAGTGGTTCGCCCGGAACGGGTCCGCACCCACAGCAAGCGCTCGGCAAGCTCCGTCAGCACATTGCACCCATGAAGTTGCGCTGGGCGATGATCGAGAATCCGGCCAAACTTCACCAATTCCTCGGCACCCAGGGACTCCAGTTTGAAGACTCGGTCTTCAGAATCCATCAAAACACTTCCTATTCGTTTCTTCTGCTGGAATGAAGGCATCCAGACGGTCCATGGCGGACAACAACCCGCAGCACAGCGGCGCCGGGAGTGTCTCGGAACGCGCCGGCTCCATCACGACCAGCAGAGTGCTGAGTTCATGATGAAGCCGGAGTCATGGGCAGTCGATTCAGGTCGGGGGAATATCTGCCGCCACTTATGGGATTAAGCGCACGTTATAGGTACTGGCCGTTGGCGTTCCTGCAATCACCGCGCAGACCTTGACGGTGACAACACCCGACGACGAGACGTAAGTTCGCCAATCCATGCCATCGCCAGGGTACGTCGTTGGAGTCGCAACCACGGCCATGCTTGTCGTTGCCCCGGTCACGCTCACCGTCCCGTTTGCGCAGGCGCCGGCCGCCAGCGCTGACCCCCCGATGCTGCCTGTGGATCCAGCAAGCGGAAGGTTTGATTTTACGAAGGCGTCAGTAGCGATATTGGTTGAGTTATCGCTGGCAGCCTGTGTGATTGCTGTCGCGCCGTTCGCATTGCCGCCGATGGAGTTGGCGGGCATCGTGCTGTTAGGAAAATCGAGTATGGTTTTCCCAGCTTTGTCGTCGTGGATGGCGTAATCGGTCAGAGTACCCCAACCAGTCATTCCTTCGCGCCAATACTGCTGCGTGTTCCCGCCGTTATAGAGCTCGTACAGAATTGAAGTCGTCGCGTTTGCGTTGCCGCCGACCAGGGCAAGAGCTGCTTCTCCCCCCGAACTGTTTGTGGTGTTGACAATGTTGACATTTCCGTATCCGAAAGAAGTACCGAGTCCCACCCACTGGTTAGCCGCGCTCTGAACGAACAGTTGTTCATGGGCCGTGAGCGCACCTGTGTTGGTTACACCGTCGTCGATAGCCGAGGGCGACGTTGATCCTGTAGTAGAGGTTGCCTTGGGAAGGTACCCCGTCGTCTGCCCGCTTATGGTGCCGCCGCCTGTAGCGCAGGGATTCCCGGAGTCTCCCACTGTTCCAGCCGTGTCAGTGAACCACGGACAATCATGCAGTACCGAGGTCTTCGGCCCGGTCAGAATCGCCGCGCCCGCCCCTGGAATGGTCGCACCGTTGATGTCGTTCACGAACGGGCGAATCGCGATCCATGCCAACAGGATGTTATTCGACGTCCCGCTGATGAATCCCACGTTGTTTCCGCTGTAAGGGGAAAAGTCGGCGACGAAAGAGTAGGTTTGCAGCGCCGAGCTGCAAGTCTCTGTGTCGTTAAATCGAATGAGGCCACTCATTCGGATCTGCAAGGTCAGGCTGGTCACCCCGCTTGGACACTTCGCCAAGTAGGAGACGACGGCCTTGCCCGTGGGCAGATTTTGACCTGCGATCAGTTTCTTACCGTACACGGCGTACGGAATCTGCTGGAATTGCTGAATCAACTGCGAAGGATTCAATGCCCACTCCGCACCAGTTGGAGAAGCAGAGTCAGGAATATATATGGATGAATATGGAATTGATCCCGGATTGATCGTAAAATCCTTCGGCCAGAAGAGAAGGTCGTCGTGGTTGTACGGTGTGGAATAATTTCCATCAAAGATATTGTCGGCAGTAATGCGACCCACTATCTGGCTATTCCCCTTGATGCGGTTTAGGGCCATGGAATAGTTCGAGGGAAACCCGTTGTTGCCGCCACTTCCACTGTAACTTCCAGTGATCTTGTTTCCAAGCCCTAGATCGACATAGGTGCCACTAACATCAGCACCGCCGATGTCAATGTCGTTGTCGTATCCTGTCACTCGGACACTGCCACCCCCGCTTGAGATAAGTTTCATCGAGTTACCATTTATCTCACCGGTGGTTCCCGGTCCTGACAACGCTGTGTCTGTTATTACATGGCCACCGCCTTCGATGCGCATTCCATAGGTCGTCGGCGTCCCGGTACTGGTTTCAAATTCGGGAATATTGATTATCCAACCCGCGGCGGTGTCATAGCTTCGACTTGCGACCACTAGGATCTGTGGACCTGCCAGGGTGGCAAGCTGCCAGTTCGTAAGAACATTCTGCCCGCCGTTGTAACTGATCCACGGATATGTGTCGCCGAACATCCATACGTGATCCCATTTCTGGAAGTCGTTGCCGCTTGATTGCTGCACCGAGTTAAGCTCTGACGGGGCTTCGACTACACCAAAGGTTTGTCCGTAGAAATTAACGCTCTGCGCATTGAACTGATACGGCGCCCATCCTCCCTGTGTATAGATTCCGCAATGGTTAAACGTCGAGGAATTCATGGCAACGAAACTCACATTGGTCATTTCAGAGTTGCCCATGCCAAAGTCCTGAGAGGTGTTCACCCAGTCAGTATTCAGGCCATCCGCCATATCGAAAGCGAGGGCGCAGTTGCCAATAGTCGTAGTGACCGGCAGTCCCAGCACAGAGACATAGGTGTGTGCATTGGTGAGCGAAGCCTGTGCATTCGCGGCCAGCGTGACGACTTGCCAGCCGCTGTTGCCGGCTGCCCAGCATGGAGTGATGGAAGCGATCGTCGTTACCAGGTTGCCACCGCTCGCTCCCGCACCATTGATTTGAATAGCCTGTCCAATATCTCCGCAGCTAAGTTCTCCTGCTACTGTGGAGATGATTGCGCTCGCCGCTGTCGTAGTTGTGTCGTCAAACCATTTTCCGGGCCAGCGATGCGGGGTGGACGCAGCCACTGTGCCGTCGACCTGAAATGTGATGTCCTTGATGGTCCACGAGTGATACCAGGGAAAAACCGTGGCGTTAGTCGTCGGGTCTGGAGTGTAGAAAATGTCCTGTCCGGGCTTGCCGCGAATCACGACCGGGTAGCGATGCGTTAGATCTCCAATACCTCCTGGTTGCCCGATAAGCGAAACGCCCGCCCACTGAATGGGACTTGTCAAATAGCAGCTACCGGGAGGCTTGGGAAAATAGAGCGCTGCCGGAAGCTGTAACCAGGATCCGTAAGCCAGTGCAGCCGTTTGTGCCGCCACAATTGCGTTATGGTCGTCGGTCGAGCAGTCTCCCTTCGCACCGTATGCCATCACGTTGATTTGAGAGTTAACGGAAGCGTTGAGAGGTCCAGCAAGATTCTGTGCCGTGGTTGCGGCCAGCGATACAC
>NZ_JBARMD010000008.1:0-4543 GCF_049802275.1 Occallatibacter sp.
GATTATACGCAGCCAGCGCTAAAGCGATGAGAAGAGAGAGACTTCCAAACGTTGCCATCAGAGCTCCATCTCTGATTCTCGCACTGAGGACTAATGCCTTAGGGGAATCGAACGAACCTATTCTCAATCATTTTAGGCTTCTGAAATGTGATTTGCCTCACACTACCGATTGAGTTGGTTACGCCCGGCCATGATGCGCGTGGTGCTCCAGCACACGGGCTATGGACCGGGTACTCTCAAAGGGGACCCTGACAAAGGGAGTGGGATGTCGCGTATTGCTGCTAATCTCAGTCGTATATCGGCGGGAAACAGCTGTTTCCCGCGATGAATCTGCTGTCCTGATACTGAAAAACGTGGGGTTCTTATCTTGCCGCGTGTTGCGGGGTTACTGATCTTTTTGGCCTTGGTGCACGGTGCGAGTGCTGGATCGACTCCCCTGACTGCCGACCAGGCAAAGATTCTCGAACAGGTGAGAGATTACGCCGTTGCGTACACGCAGGGTCTGCCAAATTTCATCTGTACCCAGGTTACAAGTCGCGAAGTCACGCTTCCGAGCGACGTCTATCGGGAACAGATGGGTGCCGGAGCCCAGTTCGGACCGAGCGATCAGATAACGGAGAAGGTCACCTTCTTCAACCAGAAGGAAGGGTACGAGGTTATTGCCATCGACGGCAAGAAAGTCGCGGGCGTGCGGCACGATCAACTTACGGGGGCAGTTTCCATTGGGGAGTTCGGCAGTACTCTGCTCCAGATATTCAATCCCAGGTCTCACACGGCGTTCACCTGGAAACGAATGACTTCGGTGCGCGGACACCCGGTATATGTTTTCGGCTTTCAGGTTCCCGAGGAGGGCGGGACCCTGGTGACGGACGAGACAACGAACCAGAAGGTCGTCGCCCCCTACGGAGGGCTGATATTTGCGGACGCGGAAACCAGGGAGGTTCTGCGCATCGCGAGTCACCTCGACCTTCCGAGCGGTTTCCCCATCGACCGAGCTGAACGCGTGGTGGAGTACAGGCCGGCCAATATCGCAGGGAAAGACTTTAACCTGCCATTTCACTCTGAAGTGAAGATGCAGCGCGGCTTGTACCTATATGTGAACAAGATCGATTTCAAGGATTACCGGAAGTTCACGGTTGAGGCGACAATCCGTCTGGGCGATTTTGCCGATCTGGAATCTCCGGAATCAAAGCCGGCGACAAGTGGGACAGCGGCGGCGGCCAGACCCAGAGAGAATCCTGACGAAATGTCTGCGGCGAGGGCCGAAGGCGCATCCTCGGAGCCGAAAGCGCAGATCGCTGCGGCGGTGCAACCAGCAACGCAACCAGCTCCCACGAGTGCCTCAGAAAGTATGCCTGCATCTGTGGCACCGGCGGCGACGACAGGATCGGAGCACAGCGGCACGTCTGCACCTGAACCGAAGGGATCCGAAGCTGCGCCGGAGCCATCCTCCGCCCCAGCGCCTGCCTCCGCGCTGGAGCCGTCCTCTGATTCGTCCTTCCATTTGCAGCTTCGCACAGACCTGGTCCTGGTACCAGTGGTCGTTCGAAATGCAAATGGAGAGTCAATCGGAAACCTCTCGAAGGAGAGCTTTGCGATTTTCGACAAAGGCAAGCGCGAGGATATCGCGAGTTTCACGGTAGAAACCCAAAACACCTATGCGACGGGGAGTGCTACTGCCACAAGCGCTCAGGGCGGAGCAAAGGAAGTACCGGCCGCTGGCACAGCCAGTACCACGTATACGGTTTACCTCTTTGATGATGCTCACCTCGAGCTTGGCGAACTCGCAAACGCGCGGGACGCAGTGCTTCGCCAGGTCAACGATCTCGCAGCTACAGATCGCGCAGCCATCATCACGACCTCCGGCCTGGTTCAGCTTTCGTTTACCAACGACCGCGAAAAGCTCAAAGATGCGTTGTTGAAGCTGCGTTCTCAGCCGATGGGCAACGAAACGGAGAAGTGTCCGACCATCACCTACTACATAGCAGACCAGATTCTGCGCGGGTTCAGAGATGCAATCGCGTCCGTAACCCAGGAGCTGATTCTGTGCCAGTCGTTGACTCCGCAGGAGGCAAAGGCGGCGCCCAGCATGGTAACGGATGCCGCGATGCGCGTGGCCGCGGCGGGAGAACGCAGGAGCCGCAGCGCGCTGCTTCAGCTTAATAATGTGATTCGATGGATTTCCAAAGCGCCCGGAAAGCGGCGGATCATTCTGATCTCATCCGGATTCATCGTCACCGATCGCGCGCGCACCGATGAATCTGATTTGATTGAGCAGGCGATACGCTCTGAAGTGCTGATCAATGTGCTCGATGCCAATGGAGTCTCGGCTCTGACTGGTATCAGCGACGCCGGAGACAGATCCTTCGGTCCCACGGTTGCACGGCTAAGGGGAAACCTCGCCAGTGCGGAAGCGATCGCCGTTTCAGGCGTGTTAGACGAGGTGGCTGAAGGCACGGGAGGTTCGCTGGTCCGAAACACTAACGATCTCTATGGCGGTTTGCGTCGCCTGCAGACGGAGCCCGAATTTACATACGTGCTCGGTTTCAGGCCGGCGCATATGAAACCGGACGGAAGCTTCCATCCTTTGACGGTGAAAGTAAGTACGAAAGAGAAGGTGGATCTGCATGCCCGTCGAGGCTACTTTGCCCCGAAGGAGTGAACATGCTCCTCACCCGAAGAGGAATTCCTTTTCGCGCAATTCCTTGATGCTGTCGCGCAGCTTTGCCGCTCTCTCAAATTCGAATTTCCGCGCTGCTTCGCGCATTTCTGTTTCGAGTTTCGCGATGAACGCATCCACCTCGGCCTGTGAAGTGAATTCGGGCAGACCCGCCGCCTCTTCCACTTCGATGTCGCCATACTCGGCCTTGAGAATCTGCGCCAGCCCCATGTCCATCTTGTTGATGATGGACTGCGGCGTGATGCCATGCTCTTCGTTGTATGCGCGCTGGATTGCGCGACGGCGATCGGTCTCGCCGATGGCCTGTTTCATCGAGTCGGTCATGCGGTCGGCGTAGAGAATTGCGCGGCCTTCAAGGTGGCGCGCCGCGCGGCCCATGGTCTGGATCAGTGACCCGGATGAGCGCAGAAAGCCTTCCTTGTCCGCGTCGAGAATCGCAACTAGCGAAACCTCCGGCAGGTCCAACCCTTCGCGCAACAGATTGATGCCTATCAGCACATCGAACTCGCCCTTGCGTAGCCCGGCCAGCAGTTTCACACGTTCCAGCGTTTCAATTTCCGAGTGCATGTAGCGGCAGCGCACGCCGACTTCAGTGTAGTAGCCGGCGAGGTCTTCAGACATGCGCTTGGTCAGGGTCGTCACCAGGACGCGCTCGCCGCGCTTGGCACGATCACGAATCTCTGCGAGCAGATCGTCGATCTGTCCCTTCACCGGACGAATCTCGACTTCCGGATCGACCAGGCCCGTCGGTCGAATCACCTGCTCGACTACCACTCCAGCGGAGCGGGTCAGCTCATATGGACCCGGTGTGGCGGAGACATAAATCGTCTGGTGGATGCGACTCTCAAACTCATCGAACTTGAGCGGGCGGTTGTCCATCGCCGAGGGTAGACGGAATCCGTAATCCACGAGATTCTGTTTGCGGCTGCGATCGCCATGCCACATCCCGTGCACCTGCGGAATAGTGGCGTGGCTTTCGTCCACAAAGAGCAGAAAATCTCGCGGGAAATAATCGAGCAGTGTCGGCGGAGCTTCCCCCGGTAGCCGTCCAGAGAAGTGACGCGAGTAGTTCTCGATGCCGTGGCAGTAGCCCATTGACTTGATCATCTCGAGATCGAATCGTGTGCGCTGGTGCACGCGCTGCGCCTCGACCATCCGGCCCTCAGCTTCGAGATAGGTGACCCACTCGTTCAGCTCCGTGACAATCGAATCGATCGCCTGGGCCTTGCGCTCGGGCTGTACGACGTAATGGCTCTTGGGATAAATCGGCAGGCGCGCGTACTTCTGCTTTATCGTGCCAAACAGCGGATCGATCTGCGCCAGCGATTCGATCTCATCGCCGAAAAGCTCGATGCGATATGCTGACTCGTCGTAGGTCGGATATACCTCGATGATGTCGCCGCGCACGCGAAAGGTTCCGCGCCGAAAATCCGCGTCATTGCGCTCGTAGAGAATTTCAACCAGCCGCCGCGTGATGTCCTTGCGACTAATGTGCTGGCCTTTTTCAAGCAGTAGCAACATGCCATAGTAGGCCTCGGGCGAACCGAGACCGTAGATGCAGCTTACCGAGCTCACGATGATCGCATCGCGGCGTTCGAAAAGGGAGCGCGTCGCCGACAACCGCAGCTTGTCCAGCTCCTCATTGATCGTCGCTTCCTTCTCTATATAAAGGTCGCCCGCCGGGATGTACGCTTCCGGCTGGTAGTAGTCGTAGTAGCTGACGAAGTATTCAACGGCGTTGCCGGGAAAGAACTGCTTGAACTCGTGATAAAGCTGCGCGGCCAGCGTCTTATTGTGCGCGAGGATAAGTGCCGGCCGGTTCGACTGCTCAATCACCTTGGCCATGGTGAAGGTCTTGCCCGA
>NZ_JBARMD010000009.1:0-2223 GCF_049802275.1 Occallatibacter sp.
GATGAAAATCGGCGCGCGAACGGAATCCGACGCTGATGGTCTGGGTTTGCTTCTCGGTTGTGAATCCACCTGCTTCTACAGTCAGTGCGTATTGCCCGATCGGCAAGTCGGGAAAGGCGTAAGCTCCGTCCGTGGCAGTCTTCACAACCCTGGAGTAGCCAGTGGCCTCGTCCTTCATTGTGAGTGTCGCTCCGGGCACAACTGCTCCCGAAACGTCGGTCACAAGGCCGCTGAGAGAGCCGGTGTTGACCTGTGCGTGAGCCAAGAATCCGGAGAGAAGGCAGAGTATCGCGGAGAGGCGGAACAGCGTGCGGACGGCCTGTGCCCGGCCGCTCATTCGATCGGCAAACAAGTTAAGACACATTCCTATCGTCTTCATGAGGCGCTCCTTGGATAGCTTTTCCTTCGTTTTGGGGAAGAAGCCTGGTTCATGCTAGGAGAGGGGAATTCGTCATGGAAGCGTGTAAACGAGACGACACCCGGGTATACACGGGTTCAGAACCGCCTCAGGTGCTTGATAAATCGAAGATCTTCACCAACATGAAAATCTGACGAATCAACCCCCGTGTGCACAAAGCACGGTGCGTGCAATTTATCGCGCATTCACAAATGGACCGTATTCTCGGGTTGAACGCACAACCATTCCAAGCAATTCCCCGAGCACTGGAGTGAAACCATCCGCCACGATCCGAGACCGGCAGTCTTCTGCCGCAACATTGGAGCCGGAGGGTGAGTCGCTGCACAGCGACCCGCGCTGGGTTCTGACCCAGAGGATTGTCGCTGGACCCCACTTTGCGCGGTCGCCCCTGCTGTCGAATTTCCTGCTCTACGTCGTGTCCGAGGCATTGGCGGGAAGACACGATGCCATCAGCGAGCACCGTATTGGCGTCGCGGTCTTCGGGCGATCTCTCTCCTATCGCACCGACGAAGACAACATCGTCCGCAATTATGCTCGTCAATTGCGCAAAAGGCTGGCCGAGCACTTCGCAGGCACTGGCCGGGACGAGACTCTCCGCATCCATATTCCGGTTGGTGGATATATTCCGTCCTTCGTTAGCGCCGTAAGTATGCAGTTGGACGAAGAGACCGGACCGGAACCGCCGAGACCTGCGGGACTCTCTTCCGGGCATGTGAAGCAAGAGGCTACTGTGCCGGGCGGTTCAGAGGCCAGCTCCCCGAGGAACCCTGCTGTGCGCGGGCTTCTGCTCGTAGGCGCATGTGCTCTTCTCGTGGGCTTGAGTTACCTGGCGATCCACCGCATTGTTCTGCATACGACCGATGACGATGCGAGTCGCGTGCTGTGGAGAGCGCTCCTTGCCGGATCGGCGAACACCTATATCGTGCCCCCTGACGCCGGATTCAATCTTCTCGAAGATATGTCGCACCGCTCGGTGCCGCTCGCCAGCTACATCAAGGGAAACTTCGCCGAGATGCCGCTCGCCAGCGTCAACAACCACACGGACCAGGATCTTCGCAGCCAGCAGTACACCGATTTCGTCAGCATGCAGATCGTCACTACCGTCGCCCGTCGGCCGGAGTTCGACCCTCACCGCGTTCTATTGCGATTCCCTCGAGATCTGCGACTCGACGATTTGAAAGCTGCGAATGCCTTGATCATCGGCTCGGTCAGCGCCAATCCATGGGCGGCACTTGTCGACTCCAACGCCAATTTCAAAATCGTGCCCAGCCAGGACATGGAGAGTGCCGCGATCGTCAACAGCAAGCCCCTGCAGGGCGAAGCCCCCATCTATGCCAGCCACTGGAACGAGCCGGCTCACGAGACCTACGCGTTGATCCTCTTCTTCCCCAACTTGAACGCGAGCGGCCATCTGCTCGCAGTGGAAGGACTCGATGTCGCCGGCACCGAAGCGGCCGCCGAACTGCTCTTCCGAGGCGACACCATCGCTCCCATTCTCAAAACTGCAGAACGCGCCGACGGAACACTGCGACCCTTTGAGATATTGCTCCGCTCCACGAGCATTCAATCGAATGCTGCGGGCACGCAGATCATCGCCAGCCGAGTGCACTGACGCCCCGCTCGATGCCAAATTGCACAAGCCAACTAGCCCAAACTCATTCAGCTTTGGCTTGGAATCCAGGCGCGCATACGCAAATGTCTGAAAATAAATGGTCGGGGAGAGAGGATTTGAACCTCCGACCCCCTGGTCCCGAACCAGGTGCTCTACCAGGCTGAGCCACTCCCCGACATGGTGTGGAAGCATC
>NZ_JBARMD010000010.1:0-2517 GCF_049802275.1 Occallatibacter sp.
GGTACATAGACGGGGGCGCTGGTCTGCGCAGAGGCTGCGACGGCGCCCAAACTGACGACGGTGGCGATCAGAAGCATTGAGAAGTGGCGGTTCATAAGGCACCTCGTTTTTGAATTTCGGCTGCCGGCTCGGATCTGCCGGCCTGCGATGCTCGTACCTTGCGCGCTTGCCTGGGTTTCCTCAATGCACTGGCAGTCATTCCGAGATGAAAATCCAGTCATCGTCTAAATAACTGAAATGCTGGCGTTTCTACGCCAGGATGTTTTCGCCAATTCCAGCCGATCTTGAAACTGAACTCGTGCTACACTTCCACACCGGGCCCCCTAGAAGGGGGTGAGACGTTGGCAACGCCGACGACCACGAGCCAGGCTTGGCGCTTCGGTGTCTTTGAAGTGGACACGCGCAGGTTTGAACTGCGCCGCAGCGGCGCGCCCGTCAAGCTCCGCGAGCAATCCTTCCTCATCCTGGTCTATCTGCTCGAACATGCCGGCGAGATCGTGATGCGCGAAGAGCTGCGCACGGTGTTGTGGTCCTCCGATACTTACGTGGACTTCGATCACAGCCTGAACACGGCGATGATGAAGCTGCGCGAGGCGCTGGGCGACTCGACCGACACGCCGCTCTATGTTGAGACGATCCCCAAGAGGGGATATCGGTTTATTGCTCCAGTCATACCGATTGAAGATCCGAAGAACGGGCTTGCAGCGCCGAACAATAACGAGACCAACTCACAAGTAGCCGAGTCAACAGCTTTCGCGGAACGAGGGACGCGGCAGATTCTCAGTTATGCGTTGATCGCAGTCGTCGTTTTGGTGGCTGCTGCTTCCATTGCGTTGATGTTCTCGCGCTACGCATCACGGCTGAAGCCTCGGTCCATCCCTGTCTCGTCGACGCTCGCGAGCAAGCGCATCACCAATGGTCCGGGAATCGCCTCGGGCGCAGCCATTTCACCCGATGGGGAATGGATTGCCTATGTTTGGGACGGCCCCGAGCGCAGCTATTTCCAAATCTACGTTCAATTGCTGGACTCTCCGGCGACACCGCTACAGCTGACACACGAAAGATCCGCAGTCCTGGGCACTCCATCGTGGTCGCCCGATGGAGAGCAGATTGCGTTCCTGCGCTGTGGCGTCAAGGATGGAGGCATTTACGTGGTGCCTGCGATGGCAGGAACCGAGCACAGAGTAGCGAGCACCGACTGCTGGATGGGACCGGGTGGCTTGGGGTGGACGCCCGACGGTAAAGAGATTGTGACTGTGGACCGATGTTCTGAGGCTGGACTCATGAGTCTGGTCCGGGTTTCCGTTCTTACGGGCGAAAAGCACTGTGTGATGACCCCGGGCTCTTCCGGCTTTTTCGATGGGATAGTGAGTCTTCGCCTTGCTCCGAACGGAACGATGATCGCGTTCAGGAGTCCGACCAACGGGAAGTGCTGCGACCTCTATTCGATTTCGATCGATGGGGGAATGGCCAAACAGCTTACATTCGAACAGCAACTTGAATGTTCTTTCGAGGCTTCAAAACGATGCGGTGGATACATGTGGACCGCAGACAGTCGATCGATTGTGTTCTACTCCGGCAAATCGAGTGCTTCATGGCTATGGCGCGTTCCGGCGAATGGCGGCCCAATTGAGCCAGAGACGATCTACCCAAATTTCGGGATTCTGTCGAGAGACGGGCGGCGCCTGGTGTACTCGGACACCACAAGCCTTGAACTGCCAACCATCTGGAGAGCGGATCTCGCCGCGCCAGGAGGTCCCGTTGTTCAGACCCGGCGCGTTACCGCCGGTCAGCAGGACCTCGATGCGCAGCCCTCACCGGACAACACGCGCTTGGCCTGGAGGTCTTATCGAAGCGGGTCTTTCGAGATATGGACCGGACCTTCCACCGGGGGAACTTCTGAGCAATTGACCCACTTTGAGCAGTTTGCGGGGTCTCCACGCTGGTCACCAGACGGCAGGCAGTTGGTTTTCGGCGTCTTTAGTACTGGAAGATCAGCAGCCCAGAACTATATTGTCGACGCCGAAGGCAAGAACCTGCGCGCGATTACCGGAGGGCCCTATACAAACGCCGTGGCGAGTTGGTCGCAAGACGGCAAGTCGCTCTATTTCGTTTCATACCGACCGGAAGGGCGACAGGTATGGAGACGCAACTTGGAGAGCGGCAAGGAGCTTCAACTGACTCAGCAAGGGGGCTTCGATCCGTTCGAGTCGTATGACGGCAAGACGGTCTATTACACGAGATACCGCGATCCGGGGCTGTGGAGTATTCCTTCGAGTGGCGGGAAGGAGTCGGTTGTGCTAGCGGATCAGCCGAAGTTCGGCTACTGGGGAGCATGGGCGTTGACCGAAGACGGCATCTACTACCTCGATGCCGAGGCGGATCCAAGGCCGACCATCATGTTTTATCGATTCTCGAATCGAAGTGTCTCTCGCGTCCTCACGCCGGACAAATACTTTCCGAGGTGGGAATGTAGTTTGAGTGCAACAAGGGACGGCAGAGCGCTCTACTACACAC
>NZ_JBARMD010000011.1:0-17853 GCF_049802275.1 Occallatibacter sp.
GCCGAAGACTGCCGCAAAATCCTTGGCGGCAACTTACTTCGCGTCTTTAAGGAAGTGGAAGAAGTGAGCAAGCAACTGCAGGCGGAGAACCGGCCAAGAATTACGAACAAGCAGCCATTCGATAAACAGTGAACCTCGGCGCCGGATCTCTCTGCCCTGAGGATTGTCACGCAAGAGACGATGTGCCCCATTCATGACGCAGTTTCATCGCGGCATGAGTGGGAAACCACGAAACTCCAATCTTTATCTGTTTCTGGGGGCGGCCCACCCCACGAACGACTCCAGCTGCTTTTTCTCTCTCACACATCGAAACTGGGTGCCCCAGGGTATCGCTTCTGAAACCTGGGAAGTAAGATCCGATTCCCACCATCACCCTGTATATTTTCACCATGCTCACTCGCATTGCCCTTGGTCTTACTGTTCTCACCTGCTTTGCTGTGCCCTCAGCGATCAGCGCGCAATCCTTCTCCGTCACCTTCCCTAAAGAACTAAGCTCACAACCTCTCGACGGCCGCCTGCTTCTCCTGCTTTCCACCGACCCAAGCGACGAGCCGCGCAATCAGATCGACGACACACCGCGCACGCAGATGGTCTTCGGCCTCACCGTCGATGGCTGGCAATCGTCGCAACCCGCCGTCGTTGACGCGGGGGCCACCGGCTATCCCATCCGCAGCCTCAAAGATGTGCCTCCCGGCGAATACATCATGCAGGCCGTACTCAACAAGTACGAGACTTTCCATCGCAGCGACGGCAAAACCGTAAAGCTGCATCCCGACATGGGCGAGGGCCAGCACTGGAACATTTCGCCCGGCAATCTTTACTCCAAACCGCGCAAGATCGTCGTCGCTCCCAACGCTGCGCCCATTTCCGTAGCACTCACCGAAGTCATTCCTCCCATCAAGCCGCCGGCCGACACGAAATACATCCGCCACATCCGCATCCAGAGCCAGGTGCTCACCAAATTCTGGGGACGGCCGATGTTCATCGGCGCTGCCATTCTCGTTCCCGATGGGTTCGACGAACATCCCAACGCACGCTTCCCCCTCATCATCTTTCACGATCACTTTGTCGACGACTTTGATGGATTCCGTACCACTCCTCCCGATCCCAATCTCAAACCCGACTACAGCGAGCGCTTCCACCTCGCCGGATACAACCGCATTCAGCAGGAAGAAGCCTACAAGTTCTATCAGCAGTGGACATCGCCCAATTTCCCGCGTGTCCTCATCGTGAAACTTCAGCACGCCAATCCGTATTACGACGATTCGTACGCCGTGAACTCCGCCAATGTCGGCCCCTACGGCGACGCCATCGAAAACGAACTGATCCCCGCAATCGAAAAGCAGTTCCGCGGCCTCGGCGCGGGATGGGCGCGTTTTGTCTACGGTGGCTCAACCGGCGGATGGGAGTCGCTCGCGGTGCAGGTCTTCTATCCCGACCACTACAACGGCGCATTTGCAGCCTGCCCTGATCCCGTCGACTTTCATGCGTACATGACGATCGACCTCTACGATGACAAGAATGCATTCTTCCTGGAGGGCGCGCACAAGCGCGTTCCGCAGCCGGCCATGCGCGACTACCTCGGCCATACGCTAATCACAACGCAGGACAATAATCAGTACGAACTCGCGCTCGGCGATCACGGTCGCAGCGGCGAGCAGTTCGATATCTGGCAGGCGGTCTACGGCCCTGTTGGCGACGACGGATATCCGAAGCAGATTTTCGACAAGCAGACCGGCGACATCGACCATAGCGTGGCCGATTACTGGCATCAGCATTACGATCTCGAAGCGATCCTTGAACGCAATTGGGCAACGCTAGGGCCGAAGCTTGCCGGCAAGATCCACATCTATGTTGGATCAGACGACACGTATTTCCTCAACGACGCTGTCTATCGCATGGAAGATTTTCTGAAGTCGACAAAGGACCCGGCTTATGGCGGGGAAGTGACCTACGGCCCGCGCGCCGAGCATTGCTGGAACGGCGATCCGACGCTTCCAAATGCGTACTCGCGCCTGCACTACAACACGCAATACCTGCCCAAGATCCTTGAGAGAATTAAGGAGACAGCCCCTCCCGGCGCCGACCTGACCAGCTGGCGCTATTAGCGAACCAAAATCTCGCGACCCGAAATTCATCTGATTGCAACCAACGGAAGGAGGGTACGGGCTCCTATCCCTGGGTTTGTGATCAAGACGGGTTTGTATCAGGGCATGACTTGAGTCATGCCGCAAACCACCAGAAGAATGGTTGGGCTTTTTAGCCCCTGAGGACGCGCATAAATGTCTCTGCGCAAACGCCCCAAAGCACAGAGAACTCAAGATTAAGTAGGTTTGTAATCAACATAGGTTTGTAATCAAGATGGGTTTGTAAGCAAGACGGGTTGTAAGCAAGACGGGCTGTAAGCAAGACGGGTTGTAATCAGGGCATGACTTGAGTCATGCCGCAAACCAGCAGAAGAATGGTTGGGCTTCAGCCCCTGAGGCTCATTCTATTTCGCCGCGAAATTGCTCCCGGCGCTCTCGTGCGAGTTCTTCTTCACCAGCGATGCGCTTGTCCCCTTTTGTTTATGCGCGTTTTTGGAAGCTTGCTTCTTACCGGATGTTGCAGCGTGCGCAGAACCAGTCGATTTGGCAGGCTGAGTCTGGACTGCGTCCGGCACGATGAGGGGATCGCGGCGTTCTGTGGCGTGTGATGGGACTGCGGCAACAGTGAGAACCAAGGCAACAACTGCGGAGCAGTGAAACAAAATCCGTGCTTTCATGTACAACTCCCCGTAGCGACAGATCTGGCAGGTGACGAAGGCTTGAACCTCTCGTTTATTGCCCTGCTAATTGGTGTTAGTACAACCCACCGGCTGGGGCGCAGTAAATACAACCTGCGCGGAGAGATCTAACACAAAAGTGCACCTCAGGTCCGGGCAGTTTAGGGGGCCCTCAGGCTGCGGCAACCGCGGCAATCAGCACCAGAACAGCGACGGAATGAAAGATGAGACGTGCCTTCATGGTTCGACCTCCTGTATTTTCGCTGGATCCAGCTGCAATCAAGGGGAACACCTGTTGCGTCGTTCGCTCGATTGGGTCACCGGGATGCAGATGATCGCACCAGTACACGCCGGGATGAGGAGCAACGTAAATACAACTTCGCTCTTGCTGGATACAACCAAGGTAGTTGAACTGTGAGACTTGCGGGTGTCTCGCTTCCGCCGTCAATTCGCCTGGCCGATCCAACCTGGCATCCTCATTCTGCCCCGAATCGATGCAATGTCAATCGCGATGTGCAAAGAAATTTCCTAACCCATTCATTTCATTGCGAAGAAACTTCTCAGGCTTTTGCGGGTAATTTGCACATTTCCGCGCACAATGAACACGTTGGGAAGAAAACCTGGATCTTTGGAGAATCAGCCATGAATGAAACACTCGGGTCCGCGCTCGTCGACGGGCCTGCAATGTCGCCTGTGAGCCACGCAATCGCCATCTGCACTGAGGCTTGGACCCTCGAACATCAGAAAGTCATGAAGAGCAATCGCGGTCGTTTCGAGGCCGATGCTGCAGCCGCGATAGCCTATCGTCGCTCACTGCCCACGCTCGCCGGATACGACAATATTGGCAGCTTCGTTGCCTGTGTCGCTCACGGAATCGCCATCGGCGCTATCGAAGGTGTCTGTGCATCTCGTCTCCTCTACGCAGCGCAAGTTGCCAAAAGCACCCTGCGCCCTCCCGCTCCAGAAAAGATGAAGGCCTGACGGTGTTGCGGACCCCACCCCCCCCGGTAGTACTACTCTTTTCCTTCGCCTGTCCTTTCGTAACCCCCGGCAGAAGCACTTCTTTTCCGAGGCAGGAGGGACCCTCATAATCAACAGAAGAACACGCAGACTGGATTAACGTCAGGCAGGATTGCATCGCTTGCTGAGGGCCCAAATATTACGGAAAACGCACTGCTATTACGGAAAACTCATTGCTGGAAGCGTTCGTATCAGGGCATGACTTTCAGTCATGCCGTCAGTTGCGCAAAACATCGTCGGCTTTAGCCGCTGAGGGAAGTTCTTTCGGCGATTCGCCGTCTTTTCGCAGCCTCATTAGCCCTTAGGTTCTTTTCTCTCTGCTCGCTGATCCATTTCCGCCGCGCAGTCCCGGATAGAAACCGGTTCATTATCAACCCCTAAACCGCGACCGAAGTTCCACCCCAGCTCTCCGGCTCAACATCTGCGATGGTCTGCGTAAAGTCCCAGTAGTGGCCGTGAAAGTCCTGCGCATTGTATTGTCGCTCGCCGTACATATGATCCACCGGCTCGGTGAGAATGATGGCGCCATGCTGCCGTGCGCGCTCGCAGTGGGCAAGCGCATCCTCCACGCGTACCTGGATAATGTGGGAGCGGTTGGGCACAATGTCGCCCTCGGCAATCGTGAAGCATCCCTCGCCAGCGCGCATCTGGATGCGGTGGTTCGCAATCCGCAGCCGCACGGTAAATCCGAACGCAGCCGAAAGCCATTCAGCGGCCGCGGCAGGATCCGGGTAGATGAGAACGGGAATCACAGTGCACGGCGGAACGGAGCGGTTTGTACGCATGACGATAATTTAACAGGGGGCGAGCCGCTTCTTCTTGACGCGTGCGAGGCAGCGCGGGATACAATCGCCAACATTTCCGGGCTCCGGAATGGGATTTCCAGCTCAAGCGAAGGAGGGCATATCCGATGGTTGGATTCCGTAAAGCTCCGTTGATGGTGGCGGGTTTGCTTGCAACCGTCTGTATAGCCCCGTTAGCACAGGCCGCAACAGCTCCTCCTGACCCATGCTCGCTGTTATCGGCGGCTCAAGTCAGCAGCGCCATGGGCAAAGCCTACAGCGCGCCCCAGAAAAGCGTAGCTCCCCGGCCTTACGCAAACACTGTCCAGGGAACGGACTGCACTTATTCAGGTGGTGGAGGAGATCTCTTGTTCAGGATTTACTTTGACCCATCGCCCGCAGCCGCAACTGACCTGTTCGCGAAGCTGAAGATGTTTTACAGTCCACCCAGGCCCGTTCCGGGTCTTGCAGATGAGGCCTATTTCGACCCCAGGCATGGCATCCACGTTCGCAAGGGGAATGTACGCTTCTTTCTCAGTGCGGGAAGCGACGAGAAGCCGCTTACAAACCTCGCAACCCAGGTGGCGGGACAGCTTTAATAGTGGAGAGGTCCGCTTTATTGAACCCGTGTTGCTCTAGCGCCTGGCGATGAGCTGCTTATCAAGGTAAGCGACAATTCTGTAGGACTCTGACACGGTTTTGCCTTCGTCGCCCACCGACCACTTCAGCTTTGCGGTCTTCCCATTGAATTCCGCTTGCACATGCTCGCTGATTGGCATGGCGCAACTCCGCCGGTTGACGTAGTTCCCCTTGGCCGAGTACTTGCTCACGCAGTTGACCAGGGCGATGCGTCCATCGGGCAGCAGCAATGACAAGGTGGTGCCGACAACGTTGTAGGTGACTTCACCCTGCGCGGAGAGCAGTTCGTTATGGGTGGTCAGGGAGCAGTCTGCCGGATTCGGATCCAGCGCACAGGCCGGGCTGTTTTCTGTAACCGGGCTGGTGTATCCGGGGATCACGGCGAAGTAGTTGACATCGCTGTCTTGCCGGTAGAGCACTGTGGCGTCCAGCTTCTGGGCGGTAGCGAAAGGGGTGGAGGTGGCAAAGAGCACAACCGCCATCCCCAAACCCACCCAATTGGGCTTGCTCATTTCAGGACCTCGATCCAAGGTTGATCTTCAAAGTCTACGGGGACTCTCGAGTGAAAAGCAGGACGGAAACGGAGGGAGTCTCTCCGAGGTAACGTGACAGAAGGGCTTCCTCGCCGCTCCCCGGAGCGAAGGAGACCGGTGCGAACCTCCCGCGTAGACACCCGCGTCGCATCCGCGTCCCGACCCTTCACAACATTATTGAAAATTTGGTATTTTGACGCTCCAGCTCGAGAATCGTGAGGAGCCCATTCCCAGAATCCGGTAACCCGGCCGGACACCCGTGCGCTTTCTCCCTTGTTTCATTGGAGATACGAAGCATTTGCTACTTAGGGAGGCCGCGGAGCCTGCGTTGTAGATCGCGGTCCGGCCTAAGTGTCGTTCGGCGATATGCTTGCGGCTTCCTGCGCCATCGGCCTTGCGCCTTTGACTACGAGCCACAGCATGAACGCCAGCTCTCCAAACATCGCAGGCTGGGAGTACGTGAACACGGCACCCTGGTACCGCGGAAACAGGACACCCGTGAAGCTGAGGACGATGTAGGCGAGCCCGTTGATAGCCAGCCAGACGCCCAGGAATCGAGGCAGGAAACGCGACTTGTACGTGAGGATCGCCAGCGGAATCAGCCACAGGCCCCACAGAATCTCGGCGGCTGTGTTCTGCCGGTCGCGCAGTTGGAGGAAGAGCATGGCCAGCGCATCCCGCTGCGGCTTGTCGAATACAGATAGGTAGTCGGCGCCGCGCACGCAGATGAGGGCGCCAAGGTCGCTGACCACGCCGACAAAGTAGATCAGTGCCGGCATCACGCCTCCGAAGATCACCACCTGGATAGCGAGGTTTCTGTCTACCGAGCTGAACAGCCGGTAGAGAGCCAGCGTGAGAAAGACCAGCACCACCGCACCGATCAGATCTGCCACGATGCCGAAGCGGAAGAGACCCTCATGCGCTGCGATATTGCTCGCCGTCGCAGCCGCATTTCCCGAAACGAAGAGCTTGTTGGGAATGTAGATGAGCCGCAGCGGCCCGAGGAAGACGAGGAGCAGATACCAGAGCCCGGCGACGCGGCCGGGGTCCCGAGTCGAGCTCATGTTGCCTCCATGACTGCATGGAAATCCCGATAAGGATCAAGCCGGAGATACGCGATCGAGAAGCAGAAAGTTTCGACTCAGGTGGCGATACGAACTTTTACCCGAAGTGTGTTATCCGGGAGTATGCTTAATCCTCCCCTAAATCGACCACGGAGGCACGTCCCATGAAGCACCCTGTTTTTGCTTTTCCCCCTCTCTGCCTGCTGTTTGTTGGTCTCACACTCTGCGTAGCTCCTGCCGCTCTCTCGCAGCAAGATGCCGGTCAGACCCATGGCCCGAGCAAATACCTCTTCCTCGAAAATGTGGAGATCAAACCCAATATGGGCTTTCCCTACGCAAAGGCTCAAGGGGATGAGGTCCAAGCCGAGCGAGCGGCCAAGACTTCGTTCCACTACCTCGGCATGTGGGGCATCACGGGAGCCGGTCATGTGCTCTACCTGCATGGCTTCGACACCTTTGCCGATCTGCAGAAGGACCACGACACAGCCTTTGCCATCCCTAAGCTAATGGAGGCGATGAAGATCAACGGTGCTGCGCAGGCAGGAGCGATGACCACCGATCACAGCAGCATTTACGTCTTTGAGAAGGACCTCAGCTTCAACGCCAATCTGGACCTTTCAAAGATGCGGTTCATGCGGATCATTCTTTTCCATGTGAAGTCAGGTCACAACGAGGAATTCCGGCACCTTGCGAAGGTCTTCGTTAAGGGCTATCAATCGACCCTTCCGGACGCCCACTGGGCCATGTTCCAAAAGTCCTACGGCACGGACAGCGACAAGACTTATATCCTGGTCACGCCCATGGCGTCTCTCGCAGAGGTGGACGCAATGGAGGGCGGGGACAAGAAGTTCAGTGAGGGTGTAGGCGAAGACCAGCTCGCGATAATGTTCAAGGGCCTGGATGCGGCTCTCGAATCCAGCGAGAGTGACCTCTTCGCTTTCGATCCCCAACTTAGCTACGTTCCTGATTCGTGGCTGACCTCTTCGCCGGATTTCTGGGGCAAGAAGTAAGCCGACTGCCTAACAAGTCCGCAAAGGAGAAGGCCCATCTCGGCGCAGGATGGGCCTTCTTATTTTGCAGGTCGGCCGTCAGCCGCGCAAACTTCGTCCTGATGTTTGTGGCTAGACCGGGCCTTTTACCAGTCGACATGAATCGCGCACTGAACCCGACGCTATAATTGCCGCCATGCGCCACATGATTTTTTGTTTGTTGATGCTCTGCACCGGCACTGCCTATGGTGCCGTGAAGCGTGTCCCGATTAGATCGGGTGTGGTGTTGAAGCCGGGCGAGGCGTACACGGCCCAGGTTGAAAGCGCTAAGCCGGTCGAAATCGCATGGACTGCCGTTCAAGCGAAGCGCTGCACCATGGATTGCGTGCAGATGACTCTGATAGGCGCTACTCATGCCCCACCGTTCTCGGCAGCCATGGGGGCACAGGGGAATTACACGCCGACCGATGGAAAAGTCGTAGTCGAATACAAGAACGTCTCGCAGGAGCCGGTGACGATTGACGTGTTTCTCGTGGAGCGGACCTGCGATGCCGAGGCCTGCCGGCTTTTCGACAACAGCAAGAAGGGCAGCTGGCTCGTGTTCAGAGTGAATGAGTTCAAATCGATCACGAACAGCAACGATGGCTCCTATTCCGTGATCTCCGGTGTTGTCGAGAGCGGTCGAGCCTTCCGCATCCATGTGGTGTGGTGGACAGACCAAAAAGGCGCAGGGTTCATGGGCTGCCCGCGTTGGATCAAAGGGTATGTAGACAATCACACGCCCACCGAGAAGTATCGGCCGTACATCATCTCAGGGCAGAACGTTGGCGATGAGAACAACATCGTCCTGAAGTCAATCGATGACTGCGTGCCCCTGGCGTCCCACTTCGGAGTTCCCGAGAAGAACGTTTTCAAGTAGCCGGAGGTCGACGGCGAGAGCTGCGGCAGGTGAACGGTTATATCGATCTGGGTTCGTGCTTTCCCCACCCATGCCACGATGAGACTGTGTCATGGTTGGGGACCCAAGATGAGAGTTCCGGAAGCATGCTGAGACTTGCTCAACCCGCTGCAGGTGGCATTGTCTCGGTAGAAATAAGCAAAGGGCGGACCCCTGTCCGCCCTTCTTTGTAACACGTATCTCTTTACAGCGAGATGCTGATCGCAATCCCGGGGCGACCGGGATATCTGCGGTTGTAGAGGTAGTATCCGTCGCCGTAGTAAGCCACGTAAACATCGTCTGTCTGATACCAGTCATTGCCCCAATAATCGGGGTACGGATCCATCACAGTGAACCAATAGCCGCCGTACTGGAAGCGCGGATAGCCGCCCTGATACATGAAGGGAAGACTGTAGATGCGGAACCAGTGACCGCTGCCGTAGTAGCTGCGCAAATCATTGTCGGGAATTCGGTAGCCACTGTAGCCACCGCGTTGCTGCCAGTTGCGGTGATCGTTATCCCAGTTGTTTGAACCGTGCTGCCGCCAGACTTGCTGTTGCTGGACCTGCTGCTCGTGCTGCTGTTGCTGCGAGCGCTGCATCTGTTGTCCGCGCTGCTGATACTGTGCCTGTTGCTGCTTGTTCTGGTTCTGCTTCTCATACTGCTGAGCTTGTTGCCTGTTCCGGTTTTGCTGCTCCTGCTGTTGAGCCTGCTGTTTGTTCTGGTTCTGCTGCTCGTGTTGCTGCGCCTGCTGCTTATTCTGGTTTTGCTGCTCGTGCTGCTGCGCCTGCTGCTTATTCTGGTTTTGCTGCTCCTGCTGCTGAGCATGTTGTTTATTCTGGTTTTGCTGCTCCTGCTGTTGAGCCTGCTGTTTGTTCTGGTTCTGCTGCTCCTGCTGCTGAGCTTTCTGCTGATTGCCCTGGTTCTGCTGCTCATGCTGCGCCTGTTGCTTCTGCGGCTGAGCCTGCTGCTGGTGCTGCTGACCCTGATTCTGCTTACCTTGATTCTCCTGCTTTTGTTGCTGCCCCTTGTTCTGCTCTTGCTTCTTGTCCTGGCTCTCCTGGGCATAACCAAAGGAACATGCCGCGAGAGCAGCGGACAAAATGGATATTGGAATAACGAACCCAATTCGTTTCATGATGTTTACCTTCCTGCAGACTTCCAACCAACGACTGCCTTCGAAATTGCCTGCGACTCCGATGGTGTTGAACGACGTTTGAGAAACTGGTTCGGCCATTGATCGCTACTCGGATCGGCAAGGCGGTCTGCCGTGGGCATGATGTGCTCCAGACAAAACAGACGTATTCTGCACGGCTATGAGAAAGGCTGTTCTTATCTACCCTCAACCATTTGCCCCCGGTAGGGCTGTTCACTATTGCTCAGTGTGTCTCGGTGTTGCCTGGAGAGGCTCAGCGCGGGGGAGGAAACCTCAAAAGAATGAGAGGCGGAGGCGTCGGAGGCAAGATCTCCATTAATCCCACGATTCGTCGTTAATTTGGATTTTTAGACGGCTTTTCCTCAGTAGATATGCGTCCAGCCGCGAGCGTCGCTTTCCCATTTACATGTCACGACTAAAATCAAAGTAGACCATGGCCGAATTCACTCACCTCCATCTGCACACCGAATACTCTCTCCTCGACGGCGCTTGCGACGTCCATAAGCTCATTGATCGCGTGGCTGAACTTGGCCAGAAGTCTGTCGCGATGACGGACCACGGCAACATTTACGGGGCGGTGCATTTCGTCAATGCAGCCAAAGCCAAGGGCATCAAGCCGATCCTGGGATGCGAACTCTATGTGTGCAAGGCCGAAGACCATCGCGCCGAATCGCCCAATGACCAGTACAACCACCTGCTGGTGCTGGCCGAAAACGAAGAGGGCTATCGCAACCTGATCCGGCTGACCAGCGAGGCCAGCCTGCATGGGTTCTATCGCAAGCCGCGCGTGAGCAAGAAGTTTCTCGCCAACAACTCCAAGGGCCTGATCGGTTTTTCCGGTTGCCTGAGCGGGGAGTTGTGCGAAGAGTTGATGGAAGGGAACTACGAGAAGGCCAAGGGCGCGGCCATGCAGTACCAGGACATCTTCGGCCGTGGCAACTTCTACCTTGAGATTCAGAACCAGGGTCTCGAGCAGGAAAAGAAGATTCAATCGGACCTGTTCCGTCTCGAGAAGGAACTGGATATTCCGCTCGTCCTGACCAACGATTCGCACTACCTCTGCGGCGAAGACTCGCATGCTCACGACGTCATGCTCTGCGTGCAGACGGGCGCAAAGATTCATGACGCGGACCGGTTCCGGTTTGATTCGGACCAGTTCTTCGTCAAGTCCGCAGACGAGATGGCGCGGATATTTCCCGACTCGCCGGGCGTGACGCAGAAAACGATGGAGATTGCCGAGCGATGCAACTTCAAACTGCACGCCGTGGACAATCCGTTTCCTGAATTCGCGGTTCCTGATGGCCACACCATCGACAGCTACTTCGAAGAGGTGTGCCGCGAGGGGTTGAAGAAGCGGCTGGAGACAGCGGTGCGGCAACTCGAGTTGCGCGGCGTGCGCAGATCGCCGACGCACGAGTATGAGTCTCGCCTGAATTTTGAAATCGGCATCATCAAGCAGATGAAGTACTCGGGATACTTCCTGATCGTGTGGGACTTCATCAAATACGCGCGTGACAATGGCATTCCCGTAGGCCCGGGTCGTGGTTCGGCAACTGGTTCGCTCGTGGCCTATGCCATGGAGATTACCAACATCGATCCGATGCAGAATGTTCTGCTCTTCGAGCGGTTTCTGAATCCCGAACGTGTGACGATGCCCGACATCGACGTGGATTTTTGCCAGAACCGCCGCGGCGAGGTCATCGAATATGTAACCCGGAAGTACGGGCGCGAGCAGGTGGCGCAGATCATCACCTTCAACACCATGGCCGCCAAGGCATCCATCAAGGACTGCGGGCGCGCGATGGATATGCCTTACGGCGATGTGGATCGAATTGCAAAGCTGGTTCCGCCAACAGTGGGAATGACGCTGGACCGGGCGCTGGAAGAATCGCCGGACCTGCGCAAAGCGTATGACTCTGACAAGCAGGTTCGCGAACTCATCGATACGGCGAAAAAGCTGGAGGGCCTGGTTCGCGGAGCTGGTGTCCACGCATCGGCGGTAGTGATTGCGCCGCGTCCGCTTACGGAGCTGGTGCCGCTGAACCGCACCAAGAACGACGAAATCGTGACGGCCTACGACATGAAGTCCGTGGAGAAGATGGGCCTGCTGAAGATGGACTTCCTAGGGCTGGCGACACTCACCGTGATTACCGATTGCGTGAAGCTCATCGAGCAGAGTCGCGGGGAGAAGGTCGATATCGATATGGTTCCGGGGGATGATCCGGAGACCATGAAGCGCGTGTTTCACACCGCGCTGACGTCGGGAATCTTTCAATTTGAATCAAGCGGGATGCGGGACATTTTGCGGCGCTACAAGCCGGACACAGTGGAGGAATTAACAGCGTTGAATGCGCTCTATCGGCCCGGCCCGATGAACATGATCGACGACTTTATCGAGCGTAAATGGGGACGGCGCGAGGTGGAGTTTCTGCTGCCGGAACTCGAGGAAATTCTGAAGGACTCGCTGGGTGTGATCGTCTACCAGGAGCAGGTGATGCGGATTGCGCAGGTCTTGGCGAGCTTTAGCCTGGGCGAGGCGGACCTGCTGCGGCGCGCGATGGGGAAGAAAGATCAGAAACAGATGGCTGAGATGCGCGATCGCTTTATGAGTGGCGCGGCGAAGCGAGGGCATCCGAAAAATCTTCTGGAAGATTTGTTTGAGAAGATGGCCAAGTTTTCAGAGTACGGATTTAATAAATCGCACTCAGCTGCTTACGCGCTGGTGGCCTATCAGACGGCGTACTTGAAGACGCACTATCCCGTAGAGTTCATGGCGGCGCTGCTCACGTCTGAAACATCGAAGCCGGAGAACGTTGTGAAGTACATCGCCGAGTGCAGGGAGATGAATATTAAAGTCGAGCCGCCGGATGTGCAGGTCAGCGGCGCTCAATTCACGCCGCACGGCGAGGCGATCCGTTTCGGCTTGGCTGCAGTGAAAAATGTTGGCGGAAATGCGATTGAGTCGATCACAAGGGCGCGCGCGGAAGTAGGTGGCCGCTTCAAGAGCTTCTGGGAGTTCTGCGAGAAAGTCGATCTGCGCGTGATGAACAGACGCGTGATCGAGTCGCTGATTAAAGCGGGTGCGCTGGATTCACTGGGCAAGCGCGGACAGCTCTTCGCCGCAATCGACAAAGCGATGGAGCGGGCGCAAAAGACTCAGCGGGATGCTGCACAGGGCCAGGCCGGCCTTTTCGGCCTGTTCAACGAAGAGCCGGCTCACGCGAGGAATGGCGACGACCTGCCCAACGTTCCGGATTGGGAGGAAGGCGAGCGCTTGACGAACGAGAAGGAAGTGCTCGGGTTCTTCGTCTCCGGTCACCCGCTGGATAAGTATGCCGACAAGATCAAGAATTTGAGCGGCGTGATTTCGACAGCCGAAGCGCTGGAGCGCAAGCCGGCGGAGCGGCGCTGGGGCAAAGAGTCAGACCCCGCAGATGATGTACTTGTTGCAGGAATGATGCTGGGGCTGCGGGTGCAGAAAACGCGCCGTGAAGGCAAACTCTACGCGCAGGCAACGCTCGAAGATGCGACAGGCAAAATCGACTTGATCGCGTTTCCGCAAACCTACGAGAAGCTGGCGGACCAACTGAAGATTGAGGCGCCCGTTCTGATCCGCGGAACGATTCGAGCTGAGGAGGACGCACAACCGAAGATTGCGATCAGCTCTATTCAGCCTCTTGAGGCAGTGCAGGTGAAGCTGCCGACAGGAGTGCGTATCCGCATCAGTCTCGATCGCGCGACCGAGGGGTTGCTGGCTAACCTGAAGATCGCGGCCGATGCCGCTCCGGGTCCGGGCAAGGTGATGATCTTCCTTGAAAAGAAGGGCGAATTTCAGGTGATCCTTGAGCCGGAAAACATGAGCGTGGCTGCGGACCGGTGCTGGGTTGAGCGCGTTGAGGAATTGACAGGGAAGGGAACCGTTCAGCCGCTGGGCTGAGCTGTTTCGGGATGAGCTCGTCAGGATGGAAGGGCTTCCCCGAATCTGACCCTGCAGCGCGTATGGCGCTGACGCAAGAAAGGATTTGTGTACTGAAATTTAGTACGAAATCCGAATAACTCCTATAGCACTAAAGTTTGGGAAGCTGCCTGACTCGCTAACTCCCAGTTAGCGAGGGAGTTAGGAATTCGTTGTTTCCCGGACAGGGTTAGAGAGCGCGCCTGCCCAGCGGCAGACTGCCTCGCGCGTGACCTTTCCTCCCGGTTCCTCGCACGCGGCAAGCTGGACGGCAAAGTTCCCGATGGTGGAGCTTTCAGGGTGCCCGCAATCGACCGGAAGGCCTGTGCGCTGTGCGGTGAGATCTGCGAGAAGCCGATTGCGGCTGGCGCCTCCGATGATGTGGATACGATCCAGCTTTCGCTGAAGCATTCGTTCAAGATCGGTCAGGGCGGTGGCGTAGCGCGCTGCGAGGCTTTCAAAAATTACGCGTGCAAACCGCGGCTCGTTGCCGGGTTCATCGGGTATTGGCTGATGCCCAGCAGCGGTTATCTGTTCGTTGATGCGCGCAGGCATGTTGCCGGCGAGAAGCAGGGGCTCGGCATCGACGTTGATCGCTGCGGCTGGAGCACAGGCCGCGGCCTGCTGAATCAGTTCGGAAATGGTGACATCGCGGTCTGCGCCGGTCCATGCTTCCATGCATTGCTTCAGCAGCCACATGCCGTTCACATTGGTGTGGAAGCAGAATCCGCCTGTGGCCGCACCCTGGTTGGTGTAGCGCGCTGCAAGGGCCTCCGGCGTTGCAATGGGCTGCGCAATCAGGGTCCCCACCAGCGACCACGTTCCGGAGCAGATGTATGCCGTTGCATCAAGGTCTGCGGGAATTCCAGCAATAGCGGAGGCTGTGTCGTGGCATGCGGGCGCTATAAGTTCGGTGTCATGAAATGCGGCGAGCGTAGCCAGCGGCCCCCGAATCTTTCCTAGTCGCGTGCCGGGCGAAACGATGCGTGGTGCGGCTTCCATGTCCAAGTCGAGCTTTGCGAAAATGTGTTCTGCCCAGTCACCGGTGGCGAGATCGACCAGGCCCGTGTGCGTGGCGTTGGTATATTCCGCAACACGCGGTGCACCGAGCCAGTGAAGAACGAATTCTGGAAGGCAAAGCCAGGGAGAGTGCACAACCGAACTATCGTCAGCCAGAAGCTGATAGATGCTGTTGATCCGCAGCGGCTGCGCTCCGGTGCTACGAAAGGCCTCTTCGGGCGGCAGCGCGTCATCCGCCTTGAGCTTGGAAGCAATTGTGCGCTCGTCGCGATAACAGAATGGATCGTGCAGCCGGCGTCCACTCTTATCAAGGCGCACATAATCCACCGCCCAGCCATCGACTGCGATGGATGCAATCCCTTCCGGCGCTTCTGTGGCGGCTTTGCGCAGACCTTCATCGAGACCCGCAAGTATCGTCTCGATGGGCCAGAAGAGCGAGGAGCCGCGTTGAACAGGACCGTTTTGGATGCGATGGACTTCTGTGATTTCCGCGTGGCCATCGAGCCAGCGGAGCAGCGATACGCGACAACTCTCTGCGCCGAGATCGATCGCAACCCGTGCGAGGCGATCGCTTATGGCTGGTTCTTGACCGCCACTCACCGCAGGAAGGCCTCGGAGAGGCCGCCATCGACGGGAAAGATATGACCGGTGGTGCAGCGCGTTTTGGGGCTGGCCAGGAACAGAATCGCCTCTGCGCAATCCGTCGGATCGATGGGCTGATGCGTCAACGTGCGCTTGGCGTAGAACGCGGCGAGCAGTGCGCGCAGTTCGTCATCCGATTTTGATTCATCAAAGGGAACCTTATACTTAGCCAGCGAGGCGCGAACGCGATCGCGTGGAAACATCGTGCTGCCTTTCACGACGGTCGCCGGGCTAACGGCATTCACGCGAACCTTCGGCGCCAGCGATACGGCAAGTTCGCGCGCAAGATGCGACAACGCGGCTTTGCTTACATCGTAGGCCTCGCTGCCGCGCTTGGGCACCACTGCATTTGCTGAGCTGGTTAACACGATAGATACGTCGAGATCCTGGTCGGCGAAGACCTTCTCAGCTTCGTCGGCCAAAACGTAGTTAGCCGTGACGTTGATGTTCAACGTGGCAGCCCAGACGTCGTCGGTAATCTGGCCGTCGGGCGAGGAAGGAAAAAGCGCCGCAGTATTGATGAGGATATCGAGTCCGCCAAACGCAGCGACCGTGGTGCGGATGGCTTCGCGAACCGCATCGCGACTGCGAATGTCGACGGCAGTCGAACCAATAAATTCTTTCTGCGTGATATGCGCGAGCTCATCCGCAACACGGGATGCGGCAACTCCATCGTAATCGGCGATCATCACGTGCGCTCCACGTGCAGCAGCCAGGTGCGCAACTTCACGACCGATGCCGCTGCCTCCTCCGACGACGAGCGCGACGCGGCGGCTCAGCTCTTTCTCCGGTGGCTGACGGCGGAGCTTGGCTTCCTCCATCGCCCAGTACTCGATGCGGAATGCCTCAATGGGCGGAAGCGCAACGTAGTTGCTATAGGTCTTGAAGCTTGCGGGATCCATCGCCTCTCCGCATTGCGGGAGCGTGCCGGTAACTTCGCCTTCCGACAAAAGCGTAGCGCCTTCAATCACGTGGATGGCGTTGGTATAGAACTCGCCAACGATGCGGGCCTCCGTCTTGTTCTTGCCGAAGCTGAACATGCCGAGCCCGGGAATGAGAACGACCGTAGGACTTGGATCGCGAAGTGCCGGTGAGTCGGGTTTGGCGAAGTAATGGTAGTAGGTCCAATATTGCTCGCGATACTCAGTAAGCGATCGGCTGATCTGCGCCTTGAGATCGGCGATGCTGCCAGTCTTCGGCCACGGCACAAACATGGGGCGAATCTTGGTGCGGATAAAGTGATCGGGGCAGCTGGTACCGAGATATGCAAGTTCCTCGGCATGCGCGGAGTTCACAAACTGCAGCACGTCTGGCGCATCGCTGTAGCTGGCGATCCAGCGATGCTGCGTGCTCACGCGCCCGCGAAGATAAGGCAGAATCTCCAGCGCCAGCGATTGGCGATCAGCACGTGCAGGAACCGACTCACCACCAAAACGGGCCGTACCCTTGTGTTCGCCGTGTCGCGCGATGAACTGGCCGATCTGGTCGATGATGGTGAGGGTGTTCAGGTAGCACTCGCGCTGTGTCTGGCCCCACGTAAAGAGTCCGTGACCGCCGAGAACGATGCCGTCGCACCCAGGATTGTCGCTTACCGCTTTGCGCATCATCAGGCCAAGTTCAAATCCCGGTCGCTGCCATGGAATCCAGATGAGCGAATGGTTAAACTCGCGATTGAACTCCTCCATCTTGGCTTTCCCGTTGGCAGATGCGGCCATCGCGATGCCCCAGTCGGGATGCAGATGGTCCACGTGCGGGAAGGGAAGAAAGCCGTGCAGCGGTGTGTCAATGGACGCGGCGACGGGATTGTTGCGGAAGGTGCAAAGCGGGTACATCGCCACCATGTCATCTTCGGTTTCAACGCCCTTGTAGCTGCGCTCAAGCGCGAGCAGCTTTTCCTGGTAGAGCGTGGCGAAGCCGGTCCGCTTGATGCTGCCGAGGTCGCCGCCGGAGCCTTTCACCCAGATCACCTCAACAGATTCTCCAGAAAGCGGATCCGTCTCGATGACCTTGGAACTGGTGTTGCCACCGGCAAAGTTGGTGATGCGCAGGTCCGAGCCAAGCAGGTTGGAGCGATAGCGCAGAAGCTCCGGTTCATCGAGCGTGGCAGCGACCGCCGGGTCCCAGCGGTCTTCGAGAAATCGGAGAGTTGCGTTTGCGAGAGTTGCCTGCGTCATAGTGCACCACCGAGCGGGGAAATTGATAGAAGCCCAGACTTCGATTCTACTGCTGAAGAGCCAAATCAGGCGTAGCTGCTGACCGCCGATTGGCGGCTGGCTCGCTCGCTGGTGATCCGCTCAATATAGCCGCCATCTCGGAGCGCCGCCAGCGGATCGGCAGCCAGGCCTCGAGCCT
>NZ_JBARMD010000012.1:0-6066 GCF_049802275.1 Occallatibacter sp.
GGCGACACAGCGGCAGGTATACGCACAATGGCGCGAACGATTCCACACCGAAACGCCGGTGGCCTCGCTCGGACCCGAAGACGCGGCAGACTGGCACTTGATCGACGACCAGATCGGGCTTTCCCTACTTGAATTCGATCGCATCCAGAACTACAAGCACAACCCTACGGTCTACGTAGAATTGCTGGGCAGCGCACTTTTTCAGCCGCTGACCGATGAGTACGCCGCAGAGCCGGTACGGCTGGGCGACGTGCTTTCGCGGGTAGCGGCAACGCCAACGTTTCTCGATCAGGCGCGGAGCGAACTGGTGGATGCAGACCCCATCTTCATCAAGGTTGCCGTTCAGGAAAATGAGGGAAACGTCGACCTGATTCAGGACACGATTGCCGTAGCGGTTGCAAAGCATCCGGAGTTGAAAGCTCGTTTTGACCAGGTCGCTCCGCCGGCCGTGAAAGCTCTGAAAGATTTCTCGCAATGGCTGCAGGCTGATCTCGCTAAACGGAAGACCGATCGCACATGGCGCCTTGGCAAGGACTTTTACGCCGATAAGTTCCGTCTTGTGATGGAGAACGACATTACTCCTGACCAGGTACTCGCCGATGCTGAGCGCGACTTCAAGAAAACGCGTGCGGAAATGCTCGAGCTGGCTCTGCCGCTGCACAAGCAGTACTACCCTGATCATGACGAACACACTGGCTTGGGTCAGCAGGAGCGCGAGAACACAATCATCGGCGAGGTGCTCAAAAAGATTGCAGATGATCACCCCAAACGCGATGACCTGATACAGACCGTGAAGGATGATCTTGTCGGAATCCGCCAGTTCATCATCGACAAGAAAATCGTCTCGCTGAAGTCGCGCGACAACCTGAAAGTGATCGCCACGCCGGAGTTCGAACGCGGCATCTACTCCGTTGGCGGATTCCACTCCGCGCCGCCCCTTGATCCGAATGCGGAGGCTGAGTACTGGATCACCCCAATCAGTCCCAGCACGCTTGAAGCCAGCGCCGAGTCGCGCCTCCGCGAATACAACAACTGGGTGCTCAAGTGGCTCTCCATCCACGAAGCGCTTCCCGGCCATTACGTGCAGGCCGAACATGCCAATGAGATTCAACCCGTGACAAGACGCCTGGTGCGAAGCCTCTATGGAAACGGCGCATACGTTGAAGGTTGGGCCGAGTACATTGCGCAGGTCATGATGCGGCAGGGATTCGTCGACAACGACCCGCGTTATCGTCTCAGCTATTTGAAAGTGTGGTTGCGCGCGGTGGGCAACAGCATCCTAGACATTCGCATGCAAACCATGGGCATGACGGATGACGAGGCGATGCACTTCATGATCGACGACGCGTTCCAGACACGCGCCGAGGCCGAAGGCAAGCTGCAGCGGGCCAAGCTCAGTTCCACTCAACTGCCAACCTATTACGTGGGAACGAGCGAATGGTGGCGCCTGCGCAAAGCGTATGAAGCAGCCAGGGGCAAGGACTTCACGCTTACCGAGTTCCACGATCGCGCGCTGGATGAAGGCGCTCTGCCGGTGCCCTGGTTGAAGGACATCCTGCTGCCTAAGTAGCGTGCATAACGGCAAAATCGCAGGTTCTGCTTCACCCCTTCCATGCTCGCTGATCAGACAGCGTGCGGAGAGGAAGGCGATTCAAAGCAGATCAATCGCATTTGCGGGGAGCAAACGGATGAAGAAGCCAAGGCCCGCAGAACACGCAGAACCGCCAAAGAGCCAAAGACCGTCGATCGGCACGGGGACTACGGGCGTTCGCAAAGAGAGCGACTCGATGGGCGTGATCGATGTTCCAGCCGATCACTACTGGGGCGCCCAGACGCAGCGGTCTCTCATCCACTTCGCCATCGGCGATGACCGCATGCCGGCCGAAGTGTGTCGCGCATATGGGTATGTGAAGAAGGCGGCGGCATTGGTGAACGGTGAGATCGGCGCAATGCCGGCATGGAAAGCCGATCTGATTGCGACGGTTGCCGACGAGGTAATTGCCGGCGCGCTCGACGGCCAGTTCCCTCTCAGCGTTTGGCAAACCGGGTCGGGCACGCAGACGAACATGAATGTGAACGAGGTCATCAGCAACCGGGCCATCCAGCTCGCAGGTGGAGAACTGGGCAGCAAGAATCCGGTTCATCCCAACGATGACGTCAACATGGGGCAGTCGTCGAACGACACGTTCCCGACCGCGATGCACATCGCCACCGTTCTGGCATTCGACAGCCATCTGATTCCCGCGGTTTCCGCTCTCAAAGAGGCGATCTGGGCGAGGGCCCGCGAGTGGGTGGACGTGGTGAAGATCGGCCGGACCCACTTGCAGGATGCTACTCCGCTGACCGTCGGGCAAGAGTGGTCGGGATATGCGACACAGCTCGATGATGCACTCCTGCTGATCAAAGCATCGATGCAGGGCTTGTACCGGCTGGCGATTGGTGGCACAGCGGTTGGCACGGGCATGAATGCGCCGGAGGGTTTCGGGGACAAGGTCGCGGCAAGGCTTGCAGACCTGTTGCAACGTCCGTTCGTCTCCGCGCCCAACAAGTTCGCTGCGCTGGCGTCGCTGGATGCGATGGTCGCTGCGAGTGCGGCGCTTCGTTCGCTGGCGATCGTGCTGATGAAGATTGCGAACGACCTGCGCTGGCTGGCCTCGGGACCACGAGCCGGTCTGAACGAACTCGTGCTGCCATCAAACGAGCCGGGAAGTTCGATCATGCCGGGCAAAGTGAATCCAACGCAGCAGGAGGCCATGATTATGGTCTGCACCCTGGTGATCGGCGAAGACACCGCCGTCGCTTTCGCTGGATCGCAGGGCAACTTCGAACTCAACGTCATGCGCCCTGTCGTTATTCGCAACGTGCTCCACGGTTCGCGAATTCTCGGAGATGCCTGCAATCAATTTCGAACATTCGGAGTCGAGGGCATCACTCTGAATCGCCCGCAACTCGACCGCAACGTGCAGGAATGCCTAATGCTGGCCACCGCCCTTTCTCCCCATATCGGCTATGACCAGGCCGCACAGGTTGCCCACACGGCGCTCGAACAGAACATCACGCTCCGCGAGGCCGCAATCGCCAGTGGCTTCATCTCTGGCGAAGACTTCGACCGCGCCGTCGATCCCAAAAAGATGGTCGGCAACCCGCGGCGGGATCTTGGAATGGACTGATCTCCGTTCTTTCATGGCCAGACTCCGACGCCCACTCATCGCGATAATGCGATGAATGGGGCACGGATTTTCATCATGCCAGGATTTGAGAGCAGATCGGATTCCCGGCTTAAGCAAGGGATCCTATTATCCGATCTCTGGCGAGAAATCCGCGGTCTATCGATCGTTCGCTGCGGTTGACGAAGATCTGTCAAAAGGTCAGCATCAGCGGGTGCCCAAGCCTAACGCACAGATGCGTCGTGGGCATGCCCCGTAAATCCACTCGACGACATCGTGCCGTCGAACAGGTCAGCTTCGTGTTGATTGGCGCGTTGGTCGTGCGGCAACGGGGGTTAGGTGACGGCGCTGAGCGATTCTTCCGACATCGCCGACCGGGCTCCCAGCGGCCGCTCTGCGCCATATCGGAACCTGCGCTTCAGATCCATCGCTGGACCTTCGATAAAGATACAGCTCAACTGCGAGAGAAGAATCGTCAAGCAAAAAGCAGCGATCCCAGACGCGATCACAGCGAAGTGTGGCCGCATGTACCTGCTAAGCCTAACTGAAACAACATGAAAAAAGAACGGTGCAAAAAGAAGATGGAAAACGTAAGCGCTATAGCTTCGTTTTCCAAGCCAGCGGGCCCAACTGAAGCAACAGACGCGCTGCAAAAGGCTATTCTGTTCCCGTACTGCGACAATAAGGGAGAGCGCGACAAGATTTGCCAGTGGGGTGACGATCTCTTCGCCCCAAAAGCTGAATGCCCATTCGCGTCCCTTCCAGCCGGCAAGCACCATTGCTGTTGCCGCTCCGCAAAGGACAACCCACTTCGCTACCCACGCGAATCTCTCACAAACCTGATCGCCACGCAGAAGAGCTAGAACTACGCCCAGCAGAATTGCATCCATACAGGTCGGCGTGAAGTAGACATATTGGTCGGCCACTGAGGTTACCAGAGGAGCAGCGGCACGGAGCACGAAGCTAATGAGGAAAAGGCCGGTTGCAATTCTGAGCAGCTTCTTCTTTTCGGGAAACAGCCAAACCGCGAGCGGCCAGAGCATGTAGAACTGCTCCTCCACCGCCAGGGACCAGAAATGCAACATCCCTACCGGGCCATTCTTGGAGAGCGTGTAGCCCGGAAGGAGGTTTTGGATATAGAAAAAATGTACCCAGAAGCGATAGTTGGGAACAATGCCATGCATCTTGTAGAAGATATAGATCGCCAGAAGTGCCAAATAATAGACCGGAAAGACTCGCAAAATGCGGCGGCTGTAGAAGACTCCGAAGTAGCCTTCTCGATTACGGGTGTCATATAGAATCCCCCCGATCAAAAAGCCAGAAAGTACGAAGAACGCGGGCAAAGCGAATACCACGATGGACGAAAGAGAGGACAACAAACGGTAATTGACGCTGCCACGATTGGCGAGTTGCAGGGGTAAGAAATAGTGGGCGCAGAAAACGAGCAAAAAGCCGTATCCCCGGATCCCGTCCAGGGAAGGCACATATGCGTTCATTCGATCTGAAGTTTGATTTGTTCGCATAACAACTCGTTGGAGATCGATCCAGACGCGACTACAGGGCGTGCCACAATCCTGGACACGGAGACTCTCTAGCGTCAGCCACGAGATTCCACTGTATGTGGGGTTCTAGCTCTTTTGAACTGCACTGAGGTTGCACGTCCTCAAACAAGAGTGCTATTCGCTTATCGCAAGGTGTGTGTGCATTGTCTGTTTCTTAACTATGAGTTCTCTGGGCCATCGACACGCCCGGGACGGTGCGCGGAAGACTCAACGCATCTTCATCTTCTCCAGGATTTCCTTGAACCGCTTAGACTCTCGACGCTTTCGAGTCCCTCACCGGCTTCCGGTATCCGGCGAGATAGACGGGTAGAGCAGCACCAGAGAACAGCCGGCTCCCGGTCACCCTATACTTTTGCCTCGCAAACTGTTCGGAACCAAGTCATCGCCGGGAGAATACAACCACTCTGACGGACCTCGCTTGACTTTTCGCCTAATCTTCGCTCTTCAGCTATAATCTTCGAATGGATTTTCAGTTGGTGACCAGCTACAAGCCTCGCGGCGACCAGCCCCGCGCTATCGAGGAACTCATGCAAGGTCTCAGCGCGGGTGAAAAACACCAGGTGCTGCTCGGCGTCACCGGCTCGGGCAAGACCTTCACCATGGCCAAGGTGATCGAGGCAGTGCAGCGGCCGGCCCTCATCCTCGCGCCGAACAAGACCCTGGCGGCCCAGCTCTACGGCGAGTTCCGCAGCTTCTTCCCCGACAACGCGGTCGAATACTTCGTCTCCTACTACGACTATTACCAGCCGGAGGCCTACGTTCCGCGCACCGACACCTATATCGAGAAGGAATCCGACATCAACGAGCAGATCGACCGCATGCGCCACGCCGCGACGCGGGCGGTGCTGGAGCGCGACGACGTCATCATCGTCGCCTCGGTGTCCTGCATCTACGGCATCGGCTCGGTCGAGACCTATACCGCGATGACCTTCTCGCTCAAGCTTGGCGACAAGGCCGACCAGCGCCAGCTCATCAAGGACCTGGTCGCGCTGCAGTACAAGCGCGTGCAGGCCGGCGACTTCTCGCGCGGTCTGTTCCGGGTCCGGGGCGATACGATCGAGATCTTCCCCGCCCACTACGAGGACCGCGCCTGGCGGATCGGCTTCTTCGGCGACGAGATCGAGGCGATCGTAGAATTCGACCCGCTGACGGGCGCCAAGACCCAGGACCTCGAATTCGTAAAAATCTACGCCAACTCGCATTATGTGACGCCGCGCCCGACGCTCCTGCAGTCGGTCGAGGCGATCAAGCAGGAGCTCAAGGAGCGTCTTGACCGGCTCAATCGCCAGGGCCGGCTGCTCGAGGCGCAGCGGCTCGAGCAGCGCACCGTGTTCGAT
>NZ_JBARMD010000013.1:0-8031 GCF_049802275.1 Occallatibacter sp.
CCACCGCCAGGAGGGCCACCACCCGGACCGCCGGCCGCTGCTCCGCCAGAAGACTCAAGCTTCGGTCCAACACCGATTGTTTTGCTGAGACGCAGGTTGAATGCGATGCTCGTCGGTCCCGTGCCCAGATTTGTCGGAACGAGCGAATCTCCCTCGCCGGGAGCCGAATTCAAACAACCAAACTGCGTCTGATAGTACTGATTGCTGCCGGCGGTGCACGACGATGCATCTGCATACGACGGCCGATTGTTGAAGTATTGATCGCCGGTCAAGTCATAACTTGAGACGACGTTGTAGGGGCGTCCCGAGCGAGCGATTAGAAACGGATTGAAACGCAGTGCCCACGGGCCCGTGTAGTTGCCCATCAGAAAGAGCATGTTCCGTGAAACGAAACTCGCGCGTCCGTAATCCTGGCTCAGGTTGTAGGAATTCGAGGCGTTACCGCCGGCGGCATCCGAATTGGCGAACGACAGGTTGTAAAACCCAAAGACTCCGAACTTTGGAGAGAGCCTGGCGTTCACGTTGAGAATCATCTGATTCTCTTTGAAAACTGCTTCGGGATAGTACTCGTTAATGATGCCGATACTCTGGTCCTGCCGTGGACCGGTGGTGCTGTTGTAATAAGTCGTACCTGGTAAAGGCGTGTACGCGTTGGCGTTGCGGGTCACCATCTGGTGAACGCCGAAGGAGTGAAGATAGGTCGCAGTGAGGGTGGTGCTCTTGGTCAACTGCCGCTCGATGCTTGCACCCAACTGCTGCGTTGAGGGCGAGCGGTAGGTGGGTGAGATCTGAACGATGGTGGTCTGTGGTGTTGGTGCGTAAGGCGCCGTCGGCTTGCATGCCGAGAAGTCCATGTTGTTCAGGTCCGTGCCGCTGAGGCAGGCAGGCGAGTCAATGGATGTTTGGGCCGAACCAGCGTTCAAGCCTTGCCGCGTTGAGGCCAGAAGGTCTGAAATGGGCAAGCGATCATAGAAGATGCCGAAGCCGGCGCGAAGCACTGTCTTCGCCGGTTTCTTCCCCTTGGCATCGAGTGCATATGCAAACGCGACGCGGGGGGCCCAATCGCTGCGATCAGCAATTTGATTCTGCGTCTCCCAACGCAAACCGCCGGAGATGGTGAGCCGCGGATTTACCTTCCAATCGTCCTGGAAGAAGAGTGATCCATCAAGAGTGCTGGGAGTGTACGAAACTCGCCCGGCCGTAATGCTCAAATTCAGAAATGCGCCCGGGGGCAACGTCGTCAAGCTCTTGCCCTGGGCCAGCGCATTGAGCGCGTCCGCATAACCTTGTTCAGAAAACACCAGCGTGCCATTGCGATTCTCAAACGAGGCATTGGCGTCGCGGTTGTACCGGAGCCACCCGCCGAATTTGATGGACTGCGTCTTTACACTCATCGTGGTGTAGTTCTGCAGTTCCATATGGTCCTGGTGATCGTTGGAGAATTGGCCGCTGGCGCCGCCGCTGGTGAAGTCGCCGCTAGCAATCAGAGTTGGCTGTGTACTGACCGGAGAGACGTTACTCAGTTGCCGCCGGTACTCGAAGCGAGTCTCGTTCACCATGTGATCGTTGATGATCTGCGAGTCGCTCAACTGGAATGTATTTTCGGTGGTCGATGAGGTTTCGGATTGGGAAGGAAGGGAAGTCGGGCCGATGTCGCCCGTCTCTGAGTCGTAGTACCACTGGTAGCGCAGTGTTAGCGTGTTCTTTTGCCCAAGCTGCAGATCGAGCCGCGGAGACACATTGATGTGGTTGTGCGGATTCGCCAGTGCGCCGGATGAACGCGTCGTCGAGATCGAATACAGCCCCGTGCTCGGGTCCAGTACCGCGGGGTAATAGGTGTAGACGGCCTGGTCGTGGTTATCGCGCTGCTCCATACTTAGGAAGAACGACGAGGTCTTAGTCAACGCGCCGCTGACAGTTCCGTTGTATTGGATCCGATAGTAGGAGGGCACGTTGGGCAGAAATGGACTACCCGTATTGAATGCGCTGTCATTTCCCATGACGAACGCTTGTCCGTGCAGCTTGTCTGTACCGGGCTTGGTAAGGATTTCAATGCGGCCATAGCCGAGCCGGTCAAATTCCGCCGAAAATGGATTCTGGTTGATGCGGATTTCGCGAATGGCCGACTTGGGAGGAAGCTGTCCACCCGTAAAGCCATCGATATAAATCTGCCCGCCATTTGGCCCCGCTGAGGGACCCGCCAATGCCGTAAGCTCGTTCGACAATTCATCCGGATCATCCGATAGTGCATCCAGATCTTTGTCCTTCAGTACCAGGGAGCTTGCATTTGCGCCTGCTTCCACGCTGACCGTCGGCGTTTCATCGCTCACCACAATGCTCTGCTGCTCCACCTGGATCGCCATGGCGATGTCGACACGCTTGATCTGACCCGCCGCGACCGGAATGGACTGCGATTGAAACGCGGCAAAGCCCGGATATTCGGCGCTCACAATGTAGTTACCGGGCGTCAATCCGCTCACAGAGTAACCGCCGCTCGCGTCCGCTGTAGCCTTGCCCGCTGCAATTCCGTCCGCTGTCGCGATCGTGATCGTAGCGCCGGGAATCAGCGCACCAGTCTGGTCCGTGATGTGCCCATGAATGGTTGCAGTCGCTGCGGTGGCCGGGGGTGCTTGTGCATGTGCAGCAAGGCTCACAAGACCAAGCGCCAACGCAATCAAAAAATGAATGATGCAATGAAGTCGTAGATGCACTGATTCCTCGCTCAATTTCTTATGAGTGCCAAAATTGGAAATGCCAAATCTGGTTCGAATTTGTTATTGGGCTGCCGCTTCGGCTCCGCCCGAGCCCATGCTCCAGTTAGCCAGCAGATCGCGGGAGGCGTCGGGGCTCTCCAGCAGGGGTTCGACCCCGGCCAGCAGCTTGATGGCAGTCACATCAGTCGCGCCTTCTGTCGATACCAACATGACCGCTTCGCCTTTTTGCAGGTCGCCGAGTTTCACCGTCGGCGCGCGATCAAGAACCTGCGCGAGATTGCCGCCCGCGCCACGACGTCCCTGACCACCGCCCTGGCCTGCGCCCGGTCCGTATCCCGCTGGTGCAGAGGTTGCCGGTTCACCACCCTGCGCACGTCCCATCGTGGTCGCACCGCCGGCCGCTGAGGCTCCGCCCTTCAAACGAGCCGCAATCATCTTCGCCATCATCTCCGGCAGACGCCGCATCTCCGCGTCCGGCGTAACGTGTACCATCACGTTCTTCTTTGTCACCAGGTCTTTCACCGTCAACGTAGAAGCAGTCGCGTCAACCGAAACAACAATGCCGGAGATATTTCTAAAGCTTCCAGAAACTACGTCAGTGGCCGTAATCTCCGATCCGTCCGCATTCTTCTGGCCAAGTACCTGGAACTGATCGCCAGCATGTACCGCATCCAGCGGCGCCGGCTGCGCATCCGCAAATCGAATCGAGGTTGCCGAGTAGCGCTTGAGCACCGTGGTCTTCGTAATGTGAACGGTGACTGTCTTTGCGGTCGGCCCGGCGCCCGTCGTCACTATAACGACGCCCGCAGCTGCATCAACGCTCTTCACCAATCCGCCCGCGCCGTTGCGCTGCCACTCTTCACGCTCCTGTTGCTGCCTCTGCGCAATGTCGGTCTGTTTCATCGCCACCACTTGCAGCGCTCGCGGAGTTGCGCCCGTCGCATCGGGGTCCAGTTTCACCAGCACACGGTCGCCGGTGGCAAGATCGGTTAGATGAATTGTCTCTGCCGCGCTAAGGTCCTTCTGTCCCGGTGCCAGCCTCTTCATCACCGCAGTCGCTGGAACCTCCACCTGCTTCGAATCGCCGGCATCGGTCTTCACCGTAATCGTGCTTCCATTGATCGCCGTGAGCGTACCGACAAATCGAGTGGGAGCCTGTGCATTTACTCCGATCCACGCCGCCGCTATCGCAACCAGGAGAAACAACCGCGCGATGGTTACCGCAAATTGATTCCAGTTCTTGCTCTTCATCAATCTCTCCGCGCATACGCATTAAAGACGCTGCGCTGTAATCGTCATCTGTTTCGGTAGACGAGCCAGCCATGTAAAAGGTTGAGAAACAGTGCCAAACTATGAACTCATTTTCGCGAAGACCGCAGCGAGGTCTATGTATCGGTATACAGGGCAGTTAATTAGCTGGATTTCTTAAGGGAATCTTAAGCTCTGAAACGTCTGAACCCAATCCTCGGAACCAGGGGCGCGGCACGACGCTTGTCGAGAAGAAAGCAGCCTCTATCGCAGCATCTAACTAAGGCTGCAGTTCCGCAGTCTCAAGAAATGCAAAACTGCCAGAGGCTGTCGGCCTCACATTCGTCAGCCTCCGGTTGTGCACCACCACCGTGTCCTTGTACCAGAGGTTGATTGCCGGCAGCTCCTCGGCGAGAATTTGCTGCGCCTCAACGTAGTCGGCACGTCGCTTAGCCTGGTCCGTGCTCGTCGCGCCGTCGTCAAGCAGCGCATCCACCTTTGGGTTCGAATAGTGACCGCGGTTGGCGCCCTTCGGCGAAAAACGCGCGGTCGAAAACGCATAGCTGAAAATATCTGGCTGCTCGTTCCCCCCGATCCAGCGCAGCGAATACAACTGAAATGCCCCGCGCGTCACATCGGCATAAAACGTCGCAAATTCAAACGTCCGGATTTCCAGCGCAATCCCTACCAGCGCCAGTTGCTGCTGCAACACAGCCGCCAGCGAGCGAACATCTTCCACCGTGCTGGTCTTCATCGTCACGTGGAATCGCACCCCATTTTCACGCACCGGATACCCCGCCTCGTCGAGCAATTTCTTCGCGCGTCCTGGATCGTATCCAAAGTTCGCCACATCTCCCGTCCATGCCCAGTGCGTTGGCGGCAGCAGGCTCACCGCAGGTCGCGCATGTCCGCGCAACAGCGTGTGAATAATCAGGTCGCGATCGATGGCGCATGAGATCGCCTGCCGCACCCGCACATCCTTCAGCAACGGATCGGTCAGATTGAATGCGAGGTACTGAATCTGCGTGCCCGGCGCGTCATTGACTTCCAGGTTTGGCCGCGCTCCAAGAATCGGCAGCGAATCCATGGGAAGGGAATTGATCGCCACATCACCCGAACCCTTCTCCAACTCCAGCGACTCGGTAATCGGATCCGGAACCACCGCGAACCGCACGCGCTCCAGTTTCGGCTGCACTCTCCAACTCAGCGGATTGCGCTCGATAATTACGTTTTGATCGATCTGCTGGCTGACGAATCGAAATGGTCCGGTGCCAATAGGATGCTGCCAGAAATCACGCCCGCTGCCTTCCGGAACCACCCCGAACGCGCCTGTTGCCAGGTTGATCAGCAGAAAATTATCTGGGTGCTTCAGGTGCAGGATGACAGTTCCCGGGTCCGGAGCCTCGACCTTTGCAATCGACGCATATGTTGCCGACTTCGCCGTAATCACGGTTCCGTCGCGCATGGAATTGATGCTCCACGCCACATCCCGCGCCGCCATCGGCCGCCCATCATGAAATCGCACATCCTCGCGCAGATGAAAGACCAGCGTCACCGGATCGCGCAGTTCCCAACTTTGCGCCAGCGCTGGCGTGAAATGAAAATTCGCATCCTTTGCGACCAGTCCATCGAAGATCAGCTCGTCAATATGCTCCGACTGCCCATCCGTCCCAACCCGCGGATCAAGATTCGTCGGGCTTGACTCAATCAAAAACACAACCGTATTTGGATCACGCTTCGACGTATGACAGCCGAGAAGCGCAAAGAGCGCAACCAATAAAACAGCCTGAAATCCAAACGCGAATTTGTGCAGGACTAACGTATGATGTCGCTGGACGCTCGTCGCGGGCGGGTTTGTATCAGGGCACGACTTCAGTCGTGCCGATACCACTCCACAGAGGACAATGGGCTTTTGCCCCTGCGGACAGGAATTCCAGGTCGCAAGACCAGAGGCCAAAGCCCATCTAGACATACGTGATCTGCCCCAGAATCGCAGGTCGTCTCGCCCCTGTTGCCGTCGGCACGTTCCCCGGCAACTGATGCCACGTCATCCAAGCCAATAAGGCAAACGCAACCGCTTCCTTCGCCTCCGAGGGAAGTCCGAACTTTTCGCTTGTCGTTACCGCGCATCCCATCGGTTCCAGACGGGCCATCAGCATCGACATCAGCTTCGCATTCCGCGCGCCTCCGCCCGAAACAATGTAGTCCACGGGCATGCCCTGCATTTTAGGCAGCACAAATCGATCAAAGCCTCGCGCAATGCTCTCAGCCGTCAGCGCCGTCGCAGTGGCCAAAGCGTCTTCAGGTTTACGGCTTGTTCTCCGACAAGCCGCCAGAAACTTCGCTGCATACTCCCGTCCAAACTCTTCTCGCCCGGCCGTCTTCGGCGGCTGCAGCGCAAAATAGCGAGCGCGCAGCATCTGATCCACCACTGGGTCGAGTACTCTCCCACGCGCAGCGAGACCACCATTACGGTCGTAGCCTCTATTGAAAAGTTTCTGCGCCAGCGCATCCATCACCATGTTGCCGGGGCCGGTGTCGAATGCAAACTCCTCATCGAAGCTCGCGCCTGCCGGAATCGCTGTCAGGTTAGCGATGCCACCGATATTCTGCAGAACACGGCCGCGCTTTCGATCGGCAAACAGAACATGATCCAACAAAGGCACCAGGGGCGCACCCTGTCCCCCCGCAGCCATATCCGCGGGCCGAAAATTCGAAACCACTGGAACCTGCACCTCCGCCGCAATCAGGGCAGCCTCGCCCGCTTGCCACGTGCACGCGAATCGTTTGCCCGCATACGCCGCCGGCACAGCCTGGTGATACAGCGTCTGTCCATGACATCCGACAAGATCAACTTTGATGTTGTGCCGCTCCAGCGTAGCCCTCACAGCCTCGGCATATGCAATACCCAATCTCCAATTCAGTCGTGCCAGTTCCGCCGTTGAGGTTGACTTCGCATTCATCGCCGTAAGCACAGCTTCGCGCAGCACAGCCGGATAGCGAAAGCTTTCATGCGCCAGTAGCGTCAACCGTGGCTGCGTCTTTACCGGAGCAATCCTTACAAGGGCAACGTCGATACCATCGGCTGACGTTCCGCTCATCACGCCGGCCACGATCATCGGCTTCAATTTCACGAAGCCTCCGCCGGAGACGAGGCCCTCGGAGCAGCAACGGCCGAAGCATCCACCAACGCCGCCACGGTTTCGTTGAAATCCAGAATGCTTTTGCGCAGCGCTTCCAGCTTTTTCACACTCAGCACGGGCGCCACGCCCTTCGCATACAACCGCGCCCGTTTCCGCGCAGAGTCGCGAGCTGTTGTCAGTAGCACCTTCCGGAACGCCGCCGACCTCTCGCCTTCAGAAACTAGCGCCTCATACGTCCGCAAAATCAGCTCCGGGCTATGGCAGATCTCCAGCAGATCCGATCCCGCACGAATCGCCGCCACCGCTGCGTCTTCCACCGGCAAGAATTTCAGAATGCCGCCCATCTCCAGATCGTCGGAGAGAATAATCCCCTTGTATCCGATCCGTTTCCGCAGCGTCTCCGCAATCCAGAAGCTGGATGCGCTCGCCGGCTCGTTCTTTCCCGGTGTCCGCGGATAAGCCGCATGATTCATCATGATCATCGGCATTTCTCGATGCAGTTCGCGGTAGGGAACTACGTCCTCTTCCCAAAGCTGCTTCCATGCGCGCTGAATGGCCGGCGTCACAAAGTGCGTATCGCCCGTCGCGCCTCCGAGCCCTGGGAAATGTTTTCCGCACCCCACTACTCCCTGCGCCGCAATCCCCGCCAGAAACTCCCGCGCGTACCCATTCACTTCGGGTGCATTCGTCCCGGCCGTTCGCGAACCCATAACTTCTGCTGCTTCAGGCAGCGCAAGATCCACCACGGGCGCGAGTGTCGTATTAAAGCCGAACGCTTTGACAGCCCGCGCTATCAGCTCGCCATGCTTGCGCGCCAGTGCGCTGGATCTGGATGCCGACCCTCTGGGTGCCCCATTCTTTTGCGCTTTGGGAGTCCGCATCGCCGCCGCAACCGCCTGCGCCGAGGCAATCGGCGCCAAAGCGTC
>NZ_JBARMD010000014.1:0-4635 GCF_049802275.1 Occallatibacter sp.
ATCGCCATCGTCACGGCCAAGCCGCAGACCACGCGCAACCGCATCATCGGAGTGCTGGAAGTGGAAGCGCGCAAGAAGGTTCATCCCGCGGCACAAGTCGTATTTGTCGACACTCCCGGCGTGCACAAGCCCACTTCGCAACTTGACCGCCGCATGTTGCAGGAAGTCCATGAAGCTCTCTCGACGCGCGATGTCGTGCTCGTGCTGGTTGACGCCAGCCGGCGCGTCCAGCTTGAGGCAGCGGGAGAACCCGGAAATATTCTCGAACAGGCGGAGACTCGGGTGCCGCAGGTTTCGTCTCTGAAACCTGGGAGGGGCTCCGCTTCTCACGCCAACTCTCGAAAGTCTGCCGCTTGGGCCAGCGAGGAGGAATTTCTCTTCTCGCTCATTCGCGAACTGGACTGCCCCGTCTTCCTTGTCCTCACTAAGATCGATCTCGTCCCGAAAGACGTTCTACTGCCGTTAATCGACACGATGACGAAGCAATACAAATTCGCCGAGATCATTCCCGTCAGCGCGCGCAAGAAGGATGGTCTCGATCTACTCGTCAGGAAGATCGTCGACGCGCTGCCCGTCGGCGAACGTTACTATCCAAAGGATCAGTACACCGATCAGCCCATGCGCTTCATGGTTGCTGAACTGATCCGCGAACGCATTCTTGTGGAGACCGGCGAAGAAGTTCCGTACGCTGCGGCTGTCGTCATTGAGCAGTTTGAAGAAGCCGAGCCGCCTGCTCCGCCGCGCAAGAAAGGCCAGCCACCTGCCCGCTTACCGCTCACGCGCATCGCTGCAGCAATCTACTGCGAGCGCGACGGGCAGAAGGCCATCCTTATCGGCAAAGGCGGGGCGAAGCTCAAAGAGATTGGCACCGGGGCGCGCAAGCAGATCGAGTCGTTGCTCGGCACGCGCGTCTATCTCGAATTGCACGTCATCGTCGAGCCCAACTGGCGCGAGTCGCGGCCCTTTGTGGATTCGCTCGATTGGCGCAATCAACTCGAAAAGCTGGCGGAGAAACAGGGAAACGAAAAACCCGCCGACGAAGAATTCTAGCCAAGCCTCTATGCGCCGCGGACCTTGCCGCGCCCGTTGCCCTTGACTTCATACATGCGCGCGTCGGCGGCACCGATAATTGCGTGCACCGCAGCGTTCTCCGGGGGGCAGGTTGCGAGGCCCACGCTGGCGCTGGCAGAGAGGTCGAGCCCATTGCTCATATGAAAGCGCGTATTCATCAGTTCTTCGTGCAGCTTAGTCGCTTGCATAAAAGCATCCATTGTGGACGTTTCCGGCATCAGGATCACGAATTCGTCGCCGCCATAGCGAAAGCACATATCTTTTTCGCGGCTCAGCTGTTTCAATCGGCCGCCGACACGCATCAGCAGTTCGCTTCCAATCAGATGTCCGTGAGCGTCATTCACCAGCTTGAACCGGTCGAGATCGATGAACGCGAGGCTGATCGGCTGCCTTAACCTGCTGCCGCGTTCCAGTTCCTGCTCCAGCATTTTGTAGAGATGGCGCACGTTGTACAGTCCGGTAGCGTCGTCGGTAATGGTGAGTTGCTGGATGCGCGCCACGTCCTGCGCATTCTCAATTGCAATGGCCGCGTGATCGCACAGGATATGCAGAAAAGCGATCGTGTAATCGCTCATCTCGCTGGCGCGCGGATTCAGGATCTCAATTACGCCCTGCACGCCCTTGCGTCCCCGCAACGGCATCGCAATCATCGAGCGCACCATGCGTGTTTCGGCGACGATGGTCCGCTGCAATCGGGGATCGTTGTCCTCCGACTCCGGAACCATCAGCGTCTCGCCGTGTTTTGCTACCCAGCCGGCAACGCCCTCGCCCATCTGCACGCGTAAGTCACGCAGCGCATCCTCGCCGTTTCCAGAAGCGATAGCGTAGTAGAGCTCGTTGCGTTTCTCATCCAGCATCAGCAGCGTCCACATATCGGCCGTGATGATCCGCTCCATCTGGTCGAGAATCGTGCGCAGAATTGTATCCAGATCGAGGCTGGAGTTGAGCGACCGCGCCAGCTGGTGAAACACCATGAGGTCGTCGAGAGGAATGCGATTTTCAGTCAACTGGGTCATCTCGAAGCGAAAAGGGGTGAATCTAATCTGATGTGAATTCTGTCACACGCGTCGGTTCAAATCGCCTGCCAATAGTCTCTTTGGTCCATAGCCATATGTACTAAAGTTACATGCCGCAAATTGTCCATCACTTGTCGGTCAAACCATTCATATCTAAGTCCTTCTGCATAGCTTTGCATCAGCATGTTCAATCAGTTACGAGGGAGGAGTGCGGGGAACGGGAGCGTTTCAGCCGCCGATGTGGACCATCGAGCGCGTTGGCTTCAGGAATCCGGGCTCGCCGATATGATGACGCGCCTCTTTGCCATGAATCGTCTCCACGATGTAGTCAGACAGAACTTTATCGTCCTCGCCGGCGCGCATCCTTCCATACAGATCGTGTTCCACTTGCGAAAAGAGGCAGGTTCGGATTTTGCCGTCTGACGTAAGGCGAACACGGCTGCAGGCGCCGCAAAATGCCTGGCTCACCGGCGCAATGATCCCGATTTCGCCTACGCCATCGGCAAAGGTATAACGACGAGCGGTTTCGCTGGCCTCGCGCGGGGGCATGGGCACCAGCGGCATCTCGCGGCCAATGCGCTCAACGATCTCCGCCAGCGGAACGACGATCTCCGGCGTCCACAAGCGGCCTTCTTCCAGCGGCATGAATTCGATGAACCGCACCACTACGTTCTCTTCCCGCGCGAAACGGGCGAATCCTTCGATCTGGTTGTCGTTGAATCCACGCAGCAGAACGCAGTTGATTTTCAGGGGCGTCAAGCCCGCATCCCGTGCGGCCCGAATTCCCGCCAGCACCTTCTTGAAACTGCCTGGAACGCGCGTGATTCGTTCGAACGTTGGCGCATCGACCGCGTCCATGCTGACGGTGACGCGATGCAAACCCGCGGTCTTCAGCGGCAGGGCCAGTTTGTCAAGAAGATGACCGTTCGTGGTGATCGCCAGGTCGAGTGCTTCGCCTTTCGGTGTCTGTAGCCGCGCAAGTTCTTCAATCAGTTCGATCAGGCGCGGGCGCAGCAGCGGCTCGCCACCGGTAATGCGAACCTTCTCGATCCCCAGGTTCACAAACAGTTTGATCAGCCGCAGATATTCTTCGATCCCCAGTTCCGGATACTGGGCGCCAAACTCACCGGTCCTGCAGTAGACGCACTTGTAATTGCAGCGGTCCGTCACGGAAACGCGCAGATCGTGAATCACGCGGCCGTGACTATCCATCAGGCGGCGAGCGGTGGATTCTGCGGTAGGGGCGATTGGGGAAGCGACAACCATATTTGCAACTTCAGGCTATACCGTTTTCTCAAGCTTTGCAGAGGGGCCGTAATAGCGAGAGCCGGCTCGAAGGCCGGCTCCATTGGCTAAATGCCGATTTGGGGCGGTGTTTTAGTCAATTCGAGGGGTTCCGGAACGAAGAATCAGGCCTGTAAGACCTAGAACGACCACCAAAGTGACAGCGATCGCGAAATAGTACGCCATGGGATGAACCCATCCCGGCGAATAGGTCAAATCCTGTCCCACCCACAACAGAAGTACCGTCGCAATCACAGCAAACTGGCAGGCAATCACGAGCAGCGTGTGCCCCCATTCGCGCCGTTTATCCAGCGCCTCCACCTGGTCAGGGGTAAGGTTGCGTTCTTCAGGGGGAAGAAGGGAATTCGCCATCAGACTCTGTCTCCTTGCGGGCCCTCAAGTTGGCCTCCTGGCCCGGGCTCCTCAGTGTTTCGATTCAAACACATGGCGGCCGTCCTGCGCCAGCTTTGCTGCCCGCGTTTTTGATCGCACGCACTATTCGTTCAGAAAGGCCAGCGATTGCAAGGACGTAATCTCAAAAGGCTTGCGGCAGCGGATATTCATGCAGCTTAACTTGTCGTCCCGTCGCACCATGTAGGATTGCGCCTTGGCGAACTTGGCCCGATCCCGCTCGTCGGCGTGGCGGGGCAACTGCGGCCGCTTCCGCCGAACCACCCAGGTCACCTTGTACTCCCCCGCCTGGCCACATTTCGGACAGGTCAGGTTGTGCGTCCGTGTCTCCGTCGTTTCGTTGAAAAACTCGCGTTCGTCCATCTCCTGCACTTCTCCAGTTTCTGCGAAATAGCCCCATCGCTGAAATTCTTCCCGACAGAGCCGCGCAGATAAAGTTCCAGGCGCCGTCGCTTCGGCCTGAACTCTTCCATACTAATCTTCGGGGGCGCTTCACAATCTTCGGACTTGCTGGACCAGGGCGTTGCGAGCCTTGCCTTTGAACGCACTCAACGCATTCCTGGCGTTTGGAGAAGATGGCTTTCCAGGCAGATTGGGTAATGGCAAACTCCATAAAAGCTGGAAGGGCTGAGTCGCAAGAGACTCAGCCCCACTCCATCAATGCCCACTCTTCGTCAGCGAAATCATTTGCTGCAGGACTTGCCTGCGTCAGGCCGGCCGCCTTTAGCCTTGGCCTCTGCCTCGGTCATGTACGCTCCAGCTTTTGTCGTGCCGTAATACTTGGTGCCGGGACAGTGGTAGACATTGCTCGCCGTATTCAGCCAGACCTGTCCCGCTCCGCCCCCGGGCCTTG
>NZ_JBARMD010000015.1:0-6205 GCF_049802275.1 Occallatibacter sp.
GTTCAGACAAGGACGATCAGGTGATAACACCGACGCGGCCTGGAATCTTCGGATTCGGGCCATACTCATTTCTTTCGGAGTCACTGTCCAGCAGCATGAATACGAACAAAATGATGCCGCCAATCAGGGGAACGAAGGCGATGAAATACCACCAGCCGCTCCTGCCGATGTCGTGTAGTCTGCGAATGGTAATCGACAGCGCCGGAATAAAGCTCACCACGCCGAACATTCCCATGCAGATGGCAAACGCATTGATGCCTTCCTTTTCGCCCACGATGGCGCCGCATCCAAAGGCCACGAGACCGAGCGCGAGAGCTGCGAGAAAGTTAAATAACTGGAACATCCAGTATTCGGTGCGCCGCGACCTGCCGCTGAAATCGGTCGCTCTTTGCCAAGCCAGCAGGTACCACGCCATGATCTCCTCCGTTCTCACTTGCCGACAGTACCCATCGCCTGTTTGGTACTATTTCTCGCCTAATTCATAGGGGATGCCGAAGCGACCGATCTGGATGATAGTCCTCGTCGCCGGAGGCCATATATGCAGGTTCGTTACGCCTTTGATTGACGGAATCAGGTGGGCATCCGTTGTTCCCACCAGCGTCCCGGTAGCTGCGTCATTGAAGTGCACGTTAAGCACATCTCCAGCATGCGTATATCCGAAAATGTACTCCCCGGGCTTCAGATCCACGCCGCCGATCTTGATCGGCGATTGGACGACAAGGAAATGCGAGTACTTGCCTTCAGCGCTGTAGCCGGCCGTAATGAGCACAACGCCTGCGATGTAGCGGCCTTGTCCGTCAACGATGCCGCTGGCGGTGCGCATTTCGGTTTCAATGTGTTCCTTGATCACGGGGGCGCGGGCCGGCAGCAGTGAAGCCAGTTCCGTGTCGGAGGCCTGCCGCCAGGCGGGTTTCTGCGCCTGGGTGAGAGTTCCGATAGCTGCAGCAATAAATGCAAGAAGAAGAATTCGTTTCATAATCACCTTGTTTATGGCTTCGGCTTTCGCAGAGATTCTAATGGAACAATGCCGCGCTGAATCGCGGCGGTAGCGGCCTGGGTCCGATCGGTCACACCCAGTTTTCCGAGCAGGCTATTGATGTGCGTTTTGACAGTGGCTTCGGAGATATCGAGCACGGTAGCAATCTCCTTGTTGCTGCACCCATGCACGATCTGCTCAAGCACATCGAATTCGCGGGGCGTCAGTTCCTCTGTTCCGACGCGTTCCGCCAGACGCTGGGCGATTGCGGGTGGAATATGCGATCTGCCCGCATGCACGGTGCGAATGGTCGAAACAAGATCATCGGTTGTCATGCCTTTCAACAGGTAAGCGCGAGCACCGGCCTGGAGCGCGCGAAAGATGTCCTCATCGCCGTCGTAGGTGGTGAGCACGATGAAGCGCGCCTGGGGCGTCTCCATGCGGATGCGCTGAATCACTTCGACGCCGGAGAGTCGCGGCATCCGCAGATCGATCAGGGTGACATTCGGTTGGTATTTCCTGAACTGCGCGATCGCTTCGACACCATCGGCAGCCTCACCGACCACTTCGATTCCTTCCACCACATTGAGAAGGGCCACCAGGCCCTGCCGCACCACGTGATGGTCCTCCACCACGAGGACGCGAATATTCTCCTGTGCCGCCATCACTCCCCCGATCTTTCTCGCGCTTCCTTCGGCGTCATCACTTGCAGGCGCACTGTTGTGCCAAATCCAGGCTCGCTCGCGACTTCAAGCGTGCCCCCAATCGCCTCTGCGCGCTCGCGCATTCCCGTCAGTCCATAGTGGCCGGGAGGCGAATCAGCCGTTTCGTTCACCTCGAAGCCTCGTCCATCGTCGCGCACAACCAACGCGATTTCAGCCGGTCCGTATTCAAGCTGAACAGCGAGATGGCTGGCTCCGGCGTGCTTCTTCACATTATGGATGGCTTCCTGTCCTACGCGGAGGAATTCGCGTTCCATCTCCTGCTGCATTGGCCGATAGGCGCCGTAAAGACTGAAGGTCGCTTCGATGCCATTTCCGTTCGCCAGCTCGGTGGCACGGCGCAATTTGACGGGGAGAGTGTTCTCGCCGGTATCTTGCGAGCGCAATGCCCAGATGGACTGGCGCGCCTCGGCCAATCCTTCGCGAACATGCTGGCGTGCCGTGTCGAGGTGCTTGATCGCAGCTTCAGCGTTGTTGTGACGGAGAAGCTCGGACAGCACTTCAAGCTGAACCGATACTCCGACATACCCCTGCGCGAGCGTGTCGTGTACTTCGCGTGCGATGCGCGTGCGCTCTGCAAGGACGGCGTCGAATTGTCGTTTTGCGCGCAGCAGGCGCAGGCGTAGAAGGAGGACGATGAGGCCGGCGGCCAGTGCAGCCAGCAAAATGTAGAACCATACGGTCTGGTAGAAGTGTGGCTGCAGGGTAAACGCAAGCGCTGCTCCTTCGTCATTCCAGACGCCGTCGTTGTTGGCGGCCTGAACGCGGAAGATATATTGGCCCGGCGGAATATTCGTGTAGTACGCAGAGCGCCTTGCGCCGGCCTCCGTCCATTGATGGTCGAAGCCCTCAAGCATGAAGCGATAGCGGACCTTCTGCGGAGCGGTATAGCTGAGTCCAGCGTAATCGAACTGGAAGTGATTATGTCCTGCCTGAACTTTCAACGGCTCGGCTCCATGCAATGGCAGGTCGACGTCGTCGGCTGCGAAGCGTACAAGCGCGACCGGCGGCGGAACAGTATTGACGGGAAAGTGAGCGGGATCGGCCGCAACCAATCCCTTCGGCGTGGCAAACCAGAGCCAGCCGTCGCGTGAGCGCCATGCGGAAGGATGGCTGTTTGTCGCCATCTGGCGTCCGCGCAGTCCGTCGGCGGGGCCGAACTCCATCCAGTGTGAGCAGCCGCCGACCATGTCGCAATCACAACGCGCAATACCGTTGCCCGTGGCGAACCAAAGGTGGCCGCGTTCGTCGTCCAGAATCGCGTGAATGGTTGTGCGATTCAGACCGGTGTTTGCGACTGGGGAGAAGTGCTGCCCATCCCACAAATTCCACCCATGATCCTGCGTGCCGATCAGCAGGGTTCCATTACTGCGGGGAAGCAACGCGGTAATTACGTTGCTCGACAGCCCGTTTGCTGCAGTGAAATTGGAGATAGACGGATTCGGTCCGCCCTGAATCCGTGAGAGGCCAGCGAGCGTGGCTATCCAGAGGTTGCCCTGGGTATCGCGAGCCATCGCGCCTACAAGGTCGCTCCCGAGGCCGTTCGCCTGTGTGAAGATGTCCATCTGCGAAAGATTGTTTTTCCAGTGCGCGAGGCCGCGGCGCGTACCGATCCAAAGCGAACCATCAGCGTCCACCAGCAGCGACCGGATGAAGTCATCGGGCAAGCCGTCCGCTGAGGTTAAGGAACTGACCGCGCCGTTACGAACACGGTTTAATCCGTCCGGGGTGCCCACCCATAGATCGCCGTTTGGTGCCGCAGCAAGCGAAAGAATCACATCGCTCGAGAGTCCGTCCTTCACTTCCAGAGTCTTGACTTTGCTGATGGAAGTTCCATCGCGGGTGATGGCGTCGAGCCCGATTCCACTTGTCCCCACCCAAAGCGTGCCAGCGTTGTCTTCTACGACGGTAGTTGTGGCGTCCGAGGATAGCCCGTCTCGCGTGCCGAAGATTCGGAATCTTTCATCACGCAGGATATGGAGGCCCCCGGTTTCGGTGCCGACCCAGATATTGCCTTCGCGGTCCTCCATGACGGAGAGGATGGAGGAAGTTGCGAGAGGGTCGGTTACCGGGAAGCGGTCAATCTTGCCTGAGGAATAGCGGACAAGGCCGCCGTTGGTGCCGATCCAGAGTGTGCCTTCGCGGTCGGCGTATGCCGCCTGGATGCGTGAACCGGGAAGGTCTTTGCCGACGGCCCAATGTTGATCACGTTCCTTTTCAGATACTTCAAGGGCGGTTCTGTTGACCAGGATACGAGCACCGTTGCCTATCTCGACCCGGTAGAGCGCGGGAGGACCATGGGGATTGTCGTTCGGGACTGGCTTGATGCTCATCCCATTTATGCCGATGTCGCCGCCCGTGTACTGCATACCAACTTGGCCGTGGTCCGTCGAGACGACGACCATGCCCTGTTGATCCTGACGCATTGAGCGGATGGAATTGACAGGCAGTCCGTTGGCAGAGGTGAATGTTGAGGCCGACCCATCCTTCCATCGAGCCAGCCCGTCGCTGGTGCCGATCCAAAGGGCGCCGTCGTCTGTCGCGAGCAGGCAGCGCACATCGTTTCCGGGAAGGCCAGGTTTGGAGTTCTGATCGAAAAGGACGAAGCTGTTGCCGTCAAAGCGAACCAGGCCGACCTCAGTGCCTAGCCAGATGAATCCGTCCCGCGTTTGTGCAATCGCCTGGACAGTATTTTGCGGAAGCCCGTTCTCCATGACCCACGATTGGCGGCCGTAGCTGCCGAGCGGAGTGGTTGGCTCGAGCGCTGGAGCAAGAGATACAAAAGCGAGCAAGCATGCCAGCAACCAGCTACCAGAGCGCGCAGGTGCGGAAGCCCAGCCTGAAGCCGGAGACGAGCGCGCTTGTAGCGGGCCCTGAGCGGTCGGATTCCCTTCGATTCGCAGCAAGGCGGCTTAATCCAGAACTGGGCCAGAAATGTGACGCTGCTGGAGCATTACTCCGATTATCAGCCCAGCAGCCCGAATTCGCAGAAGTCCTTTTAATTCACAATGCTAGTTCTCGAGACATCTCCACCCAATGGTGGAGGCTGGGGTCGTCCGAAGTACTCAAGACGCCAAACCGCGATCTCGCTACTCTAAGACTGCCTCCTGAAATTAGCTTGTACATTTCTGGCATATAAATTTGAGGGCGGGCCGACATCGGCGCCGCCCTTTTCTTTTGCTCAGCAGGTGCGTCGCGATCGATTCTGCTACCCTCGTTTTCGCATGGACTACGAAAATATTCGCGTGGATAAGCGCGGGCCTCTGGCGACAGTCACGCTCGACCGGCCCAAAGTGCTGAACGCTCTGAACGCGGTGACGTTTACCGAACTTGATTCCGCATTCGACCAACTGGCCTCGGATGGCGAAGTGCGTGTGGTGCTATTGACCGGGGCGGGAGAGCGCGCCTTTGCGGCAGGCGCGGACATCCGCGAATTGGCAGCTGTCGGAGCCGGTGAAGGGACAGCATTTTCGCTGCGCGGCCAGGCGGTTTTCCGCAAAATTGAAACCCTCGGGAAGCCTGTCATCGCCTGTGTGAGGGGATTTGCGCTGGGAGGCGGGTGCGAATTGGCCATGGCATGCACTCTGAGGATCGCAGCCGAGGACGCAAAGTTCGGACAGCCGGAGGTGAAGCTAGGCGTGATTCCGGGCTACGGCGGATCGCAACGCCTGCCACGGCTGGTGGGACGCGGCGCGGCGCTCAAACTGCTGCTGACCGGTGCGATCATCGATGCGCCAGAAGCGTTGCGTATCGGGCTGGTAGACGAGGTTGTGCCCGCAGGCGAATTGCTGTCGCGGGCTGAGTCTCTCGCCGGTGAAATTGCGGCGCAGGCGCCCCTGGCGATCGCGGAGACTCTGCGCGTTGTGGATGAGGGCCTTGATGTGGCGCTTGACCTTGCCCTGCTGCGCGAAGCGGATCGATTTGGGCACTTATGCGACACCGCAGACAAAGCTGAAGGAACCACGGCTTTCCTTGAGAAGCGAAAACCGGTGTGGAAAGGCCAGTGAGAGCTGCGAGATCGGCCAGCTGTGTTAACTGGATCGCAGGCCCCTGATATTCTTGAAGGGTGATCCCCCGTTCAAAAGCTACTGGAATTGCAGCGATGACCGCGCTTCTTGCGGTTGCCCTGGTTGCCTGCCATAAAGAGGAGCAGGCGGTTGTCGGCGTCGCCAAGGACGCTGTAAACGCCGAGCACCAGGCGCAAGCTGCCGCGCAGGCGCGCGCCACCACCACTGACCAGCAGCGTGAGGCCCTCAGTCATATCCCGCTACCGACGAAGAGCATGTACGTGGATGTGCACGACCCTTCCGTTTGGGCCAATCCATTTCTTGTGGTGGCGGCGGATGCCATCACACTGCGTATTGTGCAATCCGATGCCAACACCAGCGATGTGGGCAAAGGCACGATGCTGCGCCCGGAAGCCGCGCGACGGCAGGAGATCGAAATCCGTCCCAAGGACCTGACCGACGCGATGGTGGCCGTGCCGCCGGGCGCGTGGCAGTATGGC
>NZ_JBARMD010000016.1:0-9685 GCF_049802275.1 Occallatibacter sp.
ACCGCTTGTTCCGCAGTCCAGGGCCTCGCATTCCATCACTTCACCGGCAAAGAACGAGATACCGAATCAGGAAACGACTACTTCGGGGCCAGGTACTATGCGTCTACGATGGGACGCTGGCTCTCGCCGGATCGTCTGAACTTGACCGATGAACGGATATTGAATCCCGCCAACACGCTGAACAAATACGTGTATGGCGGAAACAACCCACTCAAGTACATCGATCCAGATGGCAAAGACATCACGATTTTCTACGAGAACTCCTTCCTGTCACCGCCGGGACACATTATGTTCGTGGCAGAGAACCAGCAAACCGGTGATGCGGCGGCGATGAGTTGGGGACCCGTACATGATTCAGAATATGGATTCACGCCGCTCGGGAGCCCGGTGAACAGTACAGCTACATTTGGCTTTCCGCAGACAACTGACGAATTGAAGGCACAATACTCATCGCTCACGATTAAGACATCTCCAGAAGATGCTCAGGAGGTGATCAACTTCATTCGCCAATTGTCTACCTCGACGAATCCCTACACGCTTTATGGACCGAATGCAACAAACTGCACAACTGTTTGCCGCAATGCACTAAAGGCTATAGGCATACTGCCCAAAGGCAACAAGAGTTGGACTCCGGCAGGTCTCTGGGGGAACCTGTTCTCAAGGTATGCACCGTCATATTGGCAGAATCCTTTTGCCGAATTTCTCCCCGCTCGAGGAACAGATTATGGAAATAGACCAAACAATTATGACCCTTTCGATTTGATGGCGCTTCTGATGAGGGGCAATAACGATAGCAGTAGTGTTACGACAACCCAAACCAACGCGTACATTGATTGCTCAAATCAGGCGAATAAGGGCGCTTGTCAGTAGCGGATTCGCAACGCCTTGGAGAGAGGACAAATGACGAGACGGCGTGCCTATTGGATCACATCAATTTTTGCGACCGTGATATGCCTCCTAACCCTTTTCTCTATGTGGGTGAGCGTGCCAATTGGCTCCAAAAGAGAATGGCTGTTTGTTCTTCTGACCTGCCTTGTATTATTGGCCATTCCGTTGTTGCTTGGAGCATGGGAATACCGGCGGAAGGATGCAGTCGTCTCAATGGGGTGCAGCGCTCAAATCATAGGGATGGCCGTTCTCTTGGAGTTCGCTTTTTGTCTCATTCAAGTAGCCAACCTGCTCCTCTTTATCCATCGCTATCCTTCTTTGGCCAACCACGTGCCATGATCTCTTTGCTGTTGAGCCGCAAGTGGCCCCGGTCTCGATTTTGAGACCTGAACTTGATGTACGATGAGGGACTTGGTGATGTATGACGTGCTCCGCCGTTTGTACATCCGTAGTGCGTTTTTCGCCATACCTGTTTACCGGCAAAGAACGGGATATCGAAACAGGTTTCGCTAACGGCAATGACTACTTCGGGGCAAGGTACTACGCGTCTACGATGGGACGGTTCATGAGCCCGGACCCCGCTGGATTGGTCTTTGCTTCTCTTGCGAATCCACAGAGCCTCAATCTCTATGCGTATGCGCAGAACAACCCGCTGATCTATACCGATCCGACAGGGCTTGATTGTGCATATTTAAACAACAATGGGAATGGTGTCGAGAGCGTTGACCAGCAAAGTAACGCTGGAGAGTGCGGAAGGAACGGGGGATACTGGGTTAACGGTGGCTTAACCGACATCAACATCAATGCTGACAGAGGCACGGTCTAGATGACTGGGACAAACGACGGCACCGATGTCACGCACGCGTCGTATAAAGACACGAGTGTTCATGTGGATAGCTGGCTGAATACGCGCATGAATGAAGCGGGCCATATAACGCTAGGTCTAGTCGGACAGCCGCAGGTGGGGCAAAATCCGAAAAGTGACGCGGATTTCTTATCCAACATTCTGCTCAACGGGTTCAAATTTAATGTCGTACCTGGAGCAATCCAGCCTGAAACGCCCGGTCAGCTGAGGAGTATTGCACTAATCCCGGTCACGGGGATGCAAGCTCAGATGATCCAAAACTCGATCAATCGATCGACAGCTGCGCCGCCCAATTACTCTCTAAACTCTGCGCTCGGGCTGGACTGTGCGACATGGGCGCAGCAGGTTCTAAAGGATGCTGGCATCCAAACAGGCCCAATGCAGCGTATCCCAACGACCTGATGAATCAACTCAGCAATATGTACACCGTGCTTCCGGGGCACCAATGAGAAATGTGCGAGGAGGGAAAGATGCTTCTTGATCAAGAGACCGCTGACCTTCCAAGGGATGCTCACTTGGGAAGATGGTTCCTGGCATCTGGGGTGGTTGGGCTTGTCATGGCGCTTTTGCTGGCCGTTGGGCTTCACTATGACTCTGTGTCATCCGGCCTAGTTGAGGCGCTCTGGCCTGCTGCGATGGTACAGCTTATCGACCCTAGAACTGTCGGGGCTAAGATAGCTGTCGGGTTGATCGCCTATGGAAGCAACTTCCTCATCTATGGTCTAGTCGGTGCGGTGATCGGCTTCTGCACAAACCGCTTGCTAAGGTCGCCAAAGAGGCAATAAGACTGCCTCGATCCCTGGCGCAGGCCGCTCTTAGGGGCCTTCCGGGGCGGCCTATGTCGCGTTTACATCTGTAAACAGCAGTGAGGCGCTGAGAGCGAAGAGCACGCTGCCTACGGCATCGGTTTTAGGGTGGACACTCCACCCCTGAAAGGGTTGCGCCTGCAAACGTTTCGGTTGCAAATGGGATCATGCAGAAACGGCGCGTCTTGCGGGTGGAGTGTGTTTTTCGTGGTTGCATCCGGAACCGGCGCGGCTGAGGCTGCCGTACCCTCCGCTGCGGCAGCCGTCAAGGGTCTGCGCTTCGCTCCGATGAATGCACGAAGAGCGTGCGCCCTTGACCGCCGTCCTCGCTGCGGGTGTTTTTCAGCTATGAGAAGAATGTCTTCTTCTCATGTTCCACATGACGAGCACGACTGCGGCGATCCGGATACCCGGATGACTGTGTGTGTTTGCTCGGACGTGAGAATCTCACTCGTTTCACCGGCAAAGAACGGGATGCCGGGTGCCCCCCATCTCGATCCCGAGATGGGAAATATCGGCTATTGCAGAACTGGAACTTCGGAGAGACCGCCTGAATTCGAAGTCGCGATTCACATCGCCTTATTGCTGGAGAACCGCTGTTTGCGCCGCGAAGATCTCCTTGAGCCCTTCTTCTGCCAAATCGATCAACCCATTCAGGTCACTGCGCGAATAGCTCCCCTTCTCCGCCGTGGCCTGCGTTTCAACAAGCCCCCCGTCCGCAGTCATCACGATATTCATATCGACCTCGGCCTGTGAGTCCTCTTCGTAGCAAAGATCGAGCAGCGGCACGCCTCCGACAATGCCCACAGACGTAGCCGCCACCAGTTGCTTCAGAGGCGACTGCTTCAGCGTGCCCGCCTTCACCAGCGCGTTCAGCGCAATCGCCAGCGCGACAGCCGCTCCCGTAATCGCCGCCGTCCGCGTACCTCCATCCGCCTGGATCACGTCGCAGTCTAGAATTACTGTGCGTTCGCCCAGCGCATGCATGTCGACCACACCCCTCAGGCTCCGCCCGATCAGCCGCTGAATCTCATGCGTCCGTCCGCCGATCTTGCCCCGTTCGCTCTCCCGAGGCGTCCGCGTCACGGTGGACCGCGGCAGCATCGCATATTCCGCCGTCACCCACCCACGGCCCGAATTGCGCAGCCACCCCGGCACCCCCTGCTCAATCGTCGCATTGGTTAAAACCCTGGTATTGCCCAGCGCGACCAGCACCGAGCCCTCCGCCGTCTGTACGTATCCCGGGGTAAGTGTTAAAGGGCGAAGCTGGTTCGGTTTGCGATCGCCGGGACGGAAAAAGCTCTTATCATCTGACCGGTTCATAGGCCGATTGTACGAGAAACAGCCAAAATCGCCCGTTGTCCAAAAGCGAATTCCCCGTTTCGGGAAGACCCAATTCGGGAAAAGCGCGACTAACTTCTCGTAAGTCCCTCGATTAACTAAACCTGTGCCCAATTCCAATTTCGGGTCGTTCCATTCCGGGAAAACAAAAGCGGGAACGATATCTTCAATTTTCTCCTAAATCTCGCGCTAAGCGCCTTTCTTTGTGCGCCTTAAGAATTGTGTCCGGATTTGGCACGCTGCGTGTAAGAAGAAAAGGCGAAACACGCTTTTATACCCAGATCGAAAACCAGGCAGACGAAAGGACCAAAAATGCAGATCGAACATATGAGCGAATTGGGCGAAATAGAACAAAAACGAGTGGACAAGGTCGTGGAGGTCCTCTCCACCATGACCACACGAGGTCAGGATGTTGCGGAGATCGCGCACGACGCCTGCAACATGGTGACCGCCCTCGATCTCTACTGCGATCTGCTTCAGGAGCCGGGCGTTCTTGCTTCTCCCTTCGTTCACTACAGCGGGGAACTGCGCCTGGTTGCCGCTGCCAGCCGCCGGCTTATCGACAAGCTGATGTCGATCGAGACTCCAGATGGGCACGAAAGCGGCGACACCGTCGCACAGACAAGTGATGCGCGCACCGACCCTTTTCGAACTGCAGAACTACGCCCTCGCCAGTGGAAGTCTGTTCCCGTCGAGCCCATCAAAAATCTGGCTGAAGAACTTCTCGCCAATCGCAGCCTTCTGGCGGCCCTTGCCGGACCCACTGTAGGGTTAACGGTCGACGCTCAGGGCGGCGCCGTTCCCGTACGGATGACGGGCGAAGACCTGACCCGGATCCTGGTCAATCTGGTAAAGAACTCCGCTGAAGCCATGTCGGCTGTGGGCAGAATTCACATCACGCTTTGGGAGAGCCGGGGCGAGGAAAACACACCCTGGATAACCCTGAATGTGGAAGATAATGGGCCCGGACTGGCGGACAAGGTAATCGGGACGATGTTCGAGCCACGCGACACCCGCCCTCCCAGCCAGGATGCCTTTGCGTGTGGCGAATGGCCGCTCCCACATCGTGGCCTTGGCCTCTCCATCACCCGTTCAATAGTGGAAGCCTCGGGTGGACTGATTCACGCCGCGAATCGTGATCCCGTGGGTGCCTGCTTCCAGATCGAACTGCCGGTGCAGGTCGCTTAAACCTCTTCTGATGTTCCAGCACACACGTGACCTGGCCCACATAGTCAAAGTAAACGAGGCGAATACCATGCTTGCAACGTTACCTCTTTCGCGGACCATGAATTCTCTCCCTCCGATATCGCCAGAGCTCTCCAGGTTGCACGTGCTGATCGTCGATGATGATGAGGCTGCTCGTTCGGCCTGCATCGAGATTGCGGTGAGCCTGGGCTACAAGGCCGAAGGAATTTCGAAGCTTGACCGCGTGCGGTCAACGCTGTTGCAGTTTCCGACCGACATTGTCCTGATCGATCTACCCAGCAACAGTGATTCCGGGCTGGAAACAGTCGCGGAGATCAATGCGCTTTATCCGCGCATCGCAATCATTGCGATGGCGCCTGTAAACTCCGCCAGTGTGGCGCTGTCTGCCGTGCATTGCGGCGCCTCCGACTACCTCAACAAGCCGTTCACGGTGGACGAACTTGCGTCCTCGCTGGAACGTGCCGGCGGTCAAACACGTGTGGATGCGCAGGCCCGGCAACTGAGAGAGCGCCTTCGACTGCACGATGGCATGGGGCAGATGATCGGTCGCACGCCCCAGATGGAAAAGCTCTATCGCATCCTGTCGAAGGTGGCGCAAACCACTCACCCGGTCCTGATCCTGGGCGAGAGCGGCACAGGAAAAGAACTCATCGCCCACACCATCCACAACTTTGGCCCCAGCGCCGAAAAGCCATTTCTACCCGTCGACTGCGGCTCGCTCGTGCCCACGCTCGTGGAGAGCGAGTTGTTCGGCTATGTCAAAGGCGCCTTCACAGGGGCCAATCACGCCAAGGAGGGCCTTCTTGTCGCTGCGGGGGGAGGCACCGTATTCCTCGATGAGATTGGAGAGCTCACCCTCGATCTGCAGGCCAAGCTGCTCCGTGCACTGCAGGAGCGGGAGGTACGGCCCGTGGGGGCCACGCACCGCGTGCCAATCAAGGCGCGCATTCTCACGGCCACAAATCGCGACCTGGCCTCAATGGTGGAGAAGGGCAGCTTCCGCAAAGATCTTTACTACCGCCTGAATATCGTGAACCTCCGCTTGCCTCCACTGCGCGATCGTCGGGACGACATCCCGATGCTGGTGGCGCACTTCCTTAACAAGATCAACAAAGAGCACCCTTCGAGATTCAGCATTCATGACGAAGCCCTGCGCGCGATGATGCAGTACGACTGGCCGGGTAATGTTCGGGAACTGGAAAATGCGGTTGAACATGGCGCAACCATGACCACCGGCGGGGAGATTCAGCTGGGCCACCTGCCTACGCAGCTTCAGCAGAAGCCGCTTGCCGCGCTTCATGCCGCGGCTTCGGCAGGGAGAAAAAAGGAGGAGGCTTCGGAGGAAGACGAAATCGTACCGCTCGCCGTCCGGGAGAGGATCGCGATTCTCGACGCCATTCGAGTGACACACGGTGACAAGCTCCGCGCAGCCAGCCTACTCAAAATTGGCAAGACAACGCTCTATCGCAAGCTGAAGGAATACGGAATCAGCGATCCAATGCGGGGGAACTAGAACACATTCACACGACTTGAGCGGCGGTGTTGCCAGGCCGATGTTGCTCCACCCAACAACGAGATTGTCTGCTATCGGTGCGCCTAATAACGACATGCGCCGAGGTTGAGGAAGATATGAGCATTCTGATCATCAGTGGCATCGAAGGTGTTCGCAATTGCGCTGAAGCTTTTTCGAAACAGCTTGAGATGAAGGTAGAAGTTGCAGAAGGTCGCCGCGCGGCCCTGGCAGCCCTGCGGCGGAAAGAATTTACTGCCGTTGTGGTTGACGAGTCTCTCGCCGAGTGCGACCCGGCCGGTGCTGATGCGATCTGGGAGCGGTCCGGATTGGCCATTCCGCTCCAGATCAATTTCGCCGTTTCCGGAGCAGCCAGAATCATCCGCGAAATCCGCGCCGCACTTCATCGCCGCGAGCGGGAGCAGGCAACCGCGATGCGTGCAGCAACGGCGTCCATCGAAAGAGACTTGAAGAACACCGTCTCCGGGCTGCTGCTTCAATCGCAACTGGCTCTTTCGCAAGGCGGCGTTCCTGCTGCGGTTGCCGAAAAACTGCGCACGGTTGTGGCTCTTGCCGGAACTCTTCGCCGGCAGCTTTCAGCTCAGCCGCAGCCGGAAGATGCATCTGTTCGATCTGCCCCTCGCTGAACAAAGACCAAGCGATCCATACCAGGGTGATTGCGGCGGGACTTGGAGCGCGCCTTTCCGGCTCGATTAGTCCACCAGAGCGTCAGCGATTCCAAGATGGCGGTCCAGGGTGTCGATGCCGAAATCGAGCTCCTCTTTCGTCACGATCAGCGGCGGCGCGATAACGAAGTGGCTCACCCAGGCCTGCTGCGCCACCCCATCGGCCATCATCTTTGCCGCAATCTGATCGACGACCAGCGGCTTGCCCTCCACCTTATCGCGCATCGTGTTGAAGGGTTGCTTCGTTTTGCGATTCTTCACCAACTCCACCGCAAAGAAGAGTCCCAACCCGCGCACATCGCCGATCGATGGATGCTTCTCCTTCAGTGCTTCGAGCTTCTGTCGCACATACGGCTCAAGTTCAGCGGATCGTTCCACAAGCTTGAGCCTCTGCATCTCCTCGATGGTTGTGACCGCGGGCCCCAGCGTGATGGGATGCGCTTCATACGTGTGCCCGTGCGAAAAGTAGTGATCCTCGAAGTGGTCGGCGATCTTCTTTGTCGTCGCACAAAGGCCGAGCGGCACGTATGCCGAAGTGATTCCCTTGGCGGTGACAAGAATGTCTGGCTTGACGCCCCAGTGATCGACAGCGAACCACTTTCCGGTGCGACCCCAGCCAGCCATTACTTCGTCATCGATCATCAGCACGCCGTGGCGATCGCAAATCTCGCGGAGACGCGGGAAATACTCTGGCGGCGGAATCAGCACGCCGTTGGTCCCGACGACCGGTTCAAGAATGATTGCAGCGACATCGCTTTCGTTCTCGATCATGTGCTCGATGTAGTCGACGCACGCAACATTGCAGGCGGGATAGGTGTGCTTGATGGGGCAGTCGTAGCAATTCGTCTCGGGTGCGAAGACGACGTTGTGGATTTTGCCCGCTGGCTCCATTGCCCAGCGCCGCGGATCGCCGGTGGCCGCGATGGAACCGGCCGTAGAGCCATGGTAAGAACGATAGCGCGAGATGATCTTGTTCTTGCCCGTGTACATGCGGGCGATTTTAAACGCAGCCTCATTCGCTTCAGTCCCGCTGGTGGCGAAGAAGAATTTCTCCAGCCCTGCCGGCAGCACTTCCAGAAGCTTGGCGCTGAGCCGGGCGCGGGCTTCTGTCGCATATACGGGACCGACGAAGGCCAACTCGCGCGCCTGTCTGCCGATGGACTCGACGACGGCTGCGTTTTTATGGCCGAGATTCACGCACATCAGCTGAGCGCTGAAATCGAGGTAGCGCTTGCCCGCACCATCCGTAATCCAGCAGCCCTCCGCATCGGCGATGTAGAGCGGCTTCCACGTCTTCTGAAATCGCCACGTTCCGTAGTTGGTCTGGCGGGTTAGGCTGCTGATCTCTTCTGCGGTTAACGCCGGGGGGATGATTGTGTCGGCCATGCTGGACCTCGCATCGGGAATGCTCAACCTATGCTAAGGCGTGAGGCAGGTTCTAGCTACCCGCTAATGGCTTCAACTCCTCAAATTCGCCATTCCTGCTCATCCAGCTGAGCTATCGCATCTATGCCGTCCGCGAGTCTGGCGGACTTTCGGATGACCCCCTATACCGGTCTCTGCGAGTAAGTATCCTTCTTTCTTGGGTCTGCAGAGAGGGGTGCGCTGCAAATTATTTGCATCATTGAACTTACCTGTAGATATCTCTAAACAAACGAGTTAGTCGCCCAACCGGACGTTGACCGAAATTCTGTTTGGTCCTCTTCCTAATTTCCATTTTGCTCCGACAGCGGGAAATTACCTGCAAACCGCCGCGTAGTCTTTTTACTTTGCGAATGAAAGACTTAGTAGCGGTGGCTGTCGCTTCGGCATTGACAAACGAGGAGACAGCCCGCGACGAAGAAGTTGCTCGAGCGCGTAGAAAACGACAACCGCAGTCTTGCATGGCTCTTTGCGCCACCCGAGACCATGAAAATCGGGTGGGATCGTGCTTTCCCACCCTTGCTGCGCAAGGATGGGCCACCCAGTTTTGATCGAGGTATGAGAATTTTCAGGGCAGATTCCTCCGCTCCCTCCGGTCGGTCGGAATGACAGCGTTTTGGGTGGAAGTAAACAGCCTCGGATGGATCGAACGGGATGTATCGACCGGATGGATTTTTGAGACTTCCCACCCATGACGCGATGAAACTGCGTCATGGAGGGGCACCCGGCCGCACAAGTCAAACTCACGGTCCCAAGCCGGACTGTTCCTTGGCTATCCACGCCTCCAGTCGTCGCCGGGCATGATTCTCTTCATGAATTCGTCGAACAGCGGAACGGTGAAAGCTGTCTCTCCGTGAGTCTGGCTCCAGATCATGCCTTTGCCAATGAGACCGGAGCGGGTGGGGGCGAGAGAGGTGACACCGCGGCCGAGCTGGTCCGCGATATCGCCGGAGCGTTGGGG
>NZ_JBARMD010000017.1:0-1572 GCF_049802275.1 Occallatibacter sp.
GAAATCACGACGCAATTCTGCAGGAAATTCGTCGCCGAAAGTCCGACCATTTTCAGTCGGCCGCGAAGTATGTTGGCAAAAACATAACTAATGGGATTGTTCAGATACGACCGAAACCAATCTCTTCGGGTCTTACCGCGCTTCAAGAATCGCGAAGTGCTCCGCGTGGCAGATGAAAACGCGGCGAAAGAGCCCCATGGTGAGGAGTCCATCAAAGTCCGATGTGCGGGAGTCCTTCTGAACACCTGCTTGTGTGAAGAAGGAGACCTTTTCCAATTCAAGGGAGCCGATCTTCATGTTCTGCGCTGGCAACGCGACGAACGCGGCTTGCGATCCATTCGTTCCGCTTCCGTGCAGGGAGGCTCCCCGAAATTGTGCAACCGCCATGTACTGAGGTGCGCTGTAAAGGAACGGAGCGTTTGCGCCGGAGTCGAGCTTTAAGTGAAGCGGCCGCCTCGCATCCGAAAGACGGACTGCCAAGATCAGCGAGTTGGGCGGAACGTCTGCTTGAGTTGGTGTCAGCATTTCGATATGCGTTCCCTTTATCTCAGCACGCATGGCGCTTGAGTCGTCCAGGCAAAGCATCTTGTGCGCATTGTCGATCAGCATGTCGAAGTGCTGAAGAAAGTCCTCGCCAAGGATGCCGCGAACCTGGAGATCGATGGACTTGAGATTTTGAAGGTCGTACACCACCACTTCCATGTGGGCGACGGTGTGAGAGCCGACTTCAAGCTGATCAAGCTGCGCTGCTGCGGCAGTCGTATGAAATCCAGTTCCGTTGACCGGAACCGAATCCTGGCTCTTCATGTGGAGTTCGGCAGCCAACGAAGGATCCACCATCGAGAACTGCGTGCCCGTGTCCAGCAGAAAGTTATACGGCCCGGAATGATTCACCGAGACGGCCACGATCATCTGGTAGCCGTTTGCGAAACGTAGGGGAGCTCCGGCGATATTGCCCGGGCAATGTGTCTCTGCTGAAAGTGCGGAAACGATGGCTGCTGCAAGAAGGAAGGAAGCGAAACCCTTGAAAGTATTCATTGCCAGAGCTCCTCAGCCGGTCAGGCTGAGGTCACTGTGGGCTGGCATCGCTACATGGTCTTGATGGGCTCCTGATCAGTTTCTGGGTGTGGATGATGAGTTTCTGCAAGTGCTTGATGAACTCATGACGGAGTTGTGATGGGCAATAAGTCCCCGATTTTCTGTTGTTAGCAGCGTCACAGATTCTTCTTCTCGAATGGTGCTAAACTTCCGCCGTAAAAGTGGGCCCTCAGGAGCGCGTTTGAAAGCTCCCTGAAAGTCAACCTCGGAAGGTTGGAGGTTGCACGATGTTGGGCACTCAGGAAGCAGTCTTTCGTTTTGGCGACGTAGAAGTTCGAGAGCGGGAATTCCGTCTCATCAAGGCGGGAGAGGTGATCCCGGTCGAACCGAAGGCGTTCCGGGTTCTGCTGTTCCTGCTGCACAATCCTCAAAAGCTGATCGCCAAAGAAGAACTGCTGAACGCGGTGTGGGGCGACACCGCGGTCTCGGAGAACTCCCTCACGCGCAGCATCGCTTTGCTTCGGCGGTTGCTCG
>NZ_JBARMD010000018.1:0-1634 GCF_049802275.1 Occallatibacter sp.
CGCCGGAGGGTTTCGAGGGCTGGTGGGCGAACGATGTGCAGCTAGTCGATGCGAAAACCCAAACAGCTTCGATACAGGCCGCGGTCGATGCCGCGAAGAAGGCCGACGTTTCGATCGTCGTCGTCGGCGAGAATGAAAGCACGAACCGCGAGGCCTGGTCTGAGGATCACCGCGGCGATCGCGATTCGCTCGATCTGCTTGGCGCGCAAAACGATCTTGTCAAGGCTGTCGTTGAGACCGGCAAGCCTGTCGTTGTTCTGCTGCTGAACGGCCGACCGCTGTCGGTCAACTACATTGCCGAAAAGGTGCCCGCAATTCTTGAGGGCTTCTACCTTGGCGAGGAAGGCGGAACAGCGGCGGCCGACGTAATCTTTGGCGATGCAAACCCGGGCGGAAAGCTGCCGATTACCTTCCCGCATACTGTGGGCGCGCTACCCGACTATTACAACCACAAGCCTTCGGCAAATCGCAGTTACGAGTTCTCGACGCGCCAGCCGCTGTTTCCTTTTGGCTTCGGCCTCAGTTACACCACATTCAAGTTCGACAACCTGAAGGTTGAGCCGCAGCAGATCATGCTGGCAGGAACCGCTAAGATCAGCGTCGACGTAACGAATACGGGCACACGCGAGGGCGATGAAGTTCCACAGCTTTATATTCACCAGCGCGTTGCTTCGGTCACGCAGCCGGTAATGCAGTTGAAGGGATTCGAGCGCATTACATTGAAGCCAGGCGAAAAACGCACCGTAACCTTCACCGTCAATCCGGAAATGCTGTCGATCGTGAACATCGACATGCATCGCGTGGTGGAACCGGGCATCTTCGACTTGATGGTGGGGCCGAGTTCGGATAAGACCAGCAGCGTGAAACTGACCGTAACGGGCGTCGGCGGAGAAACAGGTAAGCCGGCCGCAACGGCGCCGGCCCCCGCAGGCTCCGAGACGAACATGGTGAGCAACTTCGATGAGGGTAAAGTCAAGGCCGCTTATGGCATGTGGATTCCGGCAAGCGATTCGATGAACGGCGGTAAATCCACTTCGAAGTTGATGGTGGTTGAGCCAGGTGGGGCCAATACCAAGGGCGCATTGCAAGTGACCGGCGAACTGGTTGCGGGGCGTCCGTTCATCTTTGCCGGAGCGCTCTTCTCGCCGGGCGCCGCGCCGATGAAGCCCGTAAATCTGTCGAAGAAAAATACCATCGGCTTCTGGGCCAAAGGCGACGGAGGCACTTACATGTTGCTCGTTCTGACAGAAGCACGCAACGGTCAGAATGGCGAGCCGCCGGCGATGACAACCTTCACGGCGGGACCGGAGTGGAAGCAATACTCGTTTCCCTTCTCAACGTTTGATACGGATGGCAGCGACCTGAGTGGAATTGGATTCATCCGCGTCCAGGAGCCGGGCAAGTTTCAGTTCCAGATCGACGAAGTGGAGATCAGATAGAAGAAGGCACGTGTCCAACTGAAGGCGACCGGGATCGTATGCCTCGGCGCTTCGTTCGTCCTCGAAACAATCTCCGCTCAGCGACGCACCGGACCAGTTGACTCGCGTGCGACCAATGTCGGCTGCACGGCAATCTCCTGCCGCAATCGAAGTGTGCCTTGAATCCGACCCAACAAGTGTTCGCCGGCAATCCTG
>NZ_JBARMD010000019.1:0-8258 GCF_049802275.1 Occallatibacter sp.
CCTGAGGACCGCTGAGGCGCACGATGCCGATGCCGCCCCGCCCCGGAGGCGTGGAGATTGCCGCGATCGTATCGACGATTGCGGCGGTGATTTCCGGTGCTTTCGACTCTGTGGCCATCCGTCTCGCTTCATGTCACCACCCCCACCCATACTCTGTAAAGAAAATCATTATTTTCAGCAGTTTACGGGCAGTGTCCGGCTGCAAAATTCTCTATTGGTTGAACTTAGCTGCAGATTACTCACAGGAAAGGGCTTAGAGCGGAAGGATCAAGAAACAGGACTCAAGGAAAACCAGGAGATTTGCCACAGTGCTATTGTGCTCCGGAAAGGTGAAATTACCTGCAAACCAGCCGCGGGAATCTTTCGTTTTAAATCAAGAACTTAATTGATGGTGCCTGGAAAAGGGTATTGACTGGAGCGGAGTCCGCCGCAGGTTGAACTAATCGCCGCTTGCAAACGGACGATTTCTGCGCCAGCGAACGTGGTTGCGACCTTTGCTGTCTCGGAGTGCCTTGGCATCGCGCAAGGGTGATTGGCCCAGGAATCCCCTGTACGCTCGGTTGAACTGGCGCTCGCTCAGAGAGAGAGTGAGATCGTACCGCGGGGAGCGATCCAGCGCAAGAACAGCGGCCAAAGTGAGCCGCGAAGTGATGAAGCAATATAACACTCGTCAGGATTCATGCGGGCGTGATGGGTAATCGGTGATTTGGGGGTTTGCGCAATGTGTTCGTCCCATAGCGTCATCTGCGAATTTTCGGGTGTTTCCCAGGGCGCGGGTATGAGAGGCCAGCACGTCGGAATATGGGTCAGAGCCTCTACAAAAAGGTTTTAGTAGATGATTTAAAGATATAATTCTTGCGAGTTTCTGCGCGGGAGAGAACTGGAACGAAGCTGCCGCGCGGAGCGTATTGATCACATAAGGTTGTCCAGTGAATCCAAATCGGTCATACCCAATCGCCCTTGCAGGCTGGGGCGCGAGTTTGAAGTATTTTTGCTCTCTTGCTCTCATCGTTCTGGTCGCATCGGCGGTCGCGGCCGGACAAACTGTGCCGCAGGCTGCGTGGAGCGGTGTGCTACACAACGCGGGTGGCGCGCCGATCGCGAGTGCCACAGTGAAGCTCTCTTCAGGATCTCTAAAAGCCGAAGGCAAGACTGGCTCTGACGGAAGATTCCTGCTGCACCTGCTTCCGGCGGGAGATTATCACCTGAGTGTTGCGACGAAAGGCGGTACCGCGGAGTATGCTCCGCCGGTCGTTTTGACTGCGAGCGCTCCGGAGGCGCTGCTTACGCTTTCAGGGCGCGGCGAACTGACGGTTGCCGCGGTGCAGAGCAAGGGGCAGGCAGCCACAGGCGGCGAGGAGCTCTCCGGCCAGTCTGTGAGCGAACTGCCTTTGAACAAGCGCGATTTCAGCTCGCTGTTGCTGTTGGCGGCCGGCACTATGACCGACACAAACGGCGCCACTAACTTTACCGCGCAGTTTGCCATCAACGGACAGCGCGGCGTTGAGGCGACCTTTGGCATGGATGGGGCGGATATCAGCGATCCGGAGATGGGCGGCGCGACCTTCTCCAACTTCAACGTGGACGCCGTGGAAGGAATCGATTCGAGTTCCGGCTGGATGCCAGCAGAGATTGGACGAGGCGCCGCAGGGTATACCAACATCCATACCCGGTCTGGTGCGAGCGGTTTTCACGGCTCGTTCTTCGAGTTCGTCCGCAACTCCGCCTTCGACGCTCGCAACTATTTTGATCACGCTACTCCAGCCTATCCTGGGCGCATCCCGCCCTTCCGGCGCAACGAATTCGGCTTTACCAATGGCGGACCTGTTTATATCCCCCATATTTATGACGGCCGCAAGCGCACCTTTTATTTCACTCAGTACCAGGGTTTTCGACAGGTGCTGGGCACCACGCAGGTAATGCCGGTGCCCTCGGTTCTGCAGCGTCCGCAGGCGGGAAGCAACTATGTCTACCATGTGATCGTTTATCCCGATAAGAGCGTCGACACGCTCGCCCTGCCCATTGATCCCTCCATCGCTGCGATCCTTGCGCGGTACCCGCTACCCAATCTGCCGACCGGCTCATTCGGCCTCAATACCTATGCGACGGCATCGAAGGTTGATACCAACGCCGATCAATTCTCTATCCGGATCGATCACAACTTCACAGAGAAGGACAAGTTTTTTGCCCGGTTCAACTACAACAACCTGACGGGCCCAACGACGAATCCAGACCAGACAGCGATTGATCCGCAGTTCGCCGTTCAATACATTGATCACCAGCGCAACGTGGTGGGCACCTATACCCGCCTGATTTCGCCTCGCATGGTTCTCACATCGATGATCAATATTATTCGCACAACTCCGGGCTTCCCGACAACGGACTACGCTGATCCGGCCGTCAAATTCAACGATGGCCTTTTTGAGGCCTTCAACTCAGCGGCCGGTTCCGTGATGCAGGCCTACGGCAACCTGTTCCAAGGCTATCAATCGATGTCGTATTCATTTGGCAGCCATTCCATTCATGCAGGATTCGAGGCGCGAATCAATCGGGACACTACCTACTTCGGCATTAGCCCGAATGGGGAGTACAGTTTCGGCGGCGGCACCGCATATGCCACAACAAACATCAGTTCGGCTAGCGGGGCGCACGATATTCACGTTGGTGATCCGTTGCCCGATACCTTTTCCAGCTTCATTATTGGAAGCCCCTTCGTCTACACCGTCGCCCTCCCCCCTACCTTTTCATCCGGCGGGCAGCACATCGGTCCGGCCGCGATTAACCGGGAGAACTATAACGCGTGGATACAGGACACGTGGAAGATCACTCCAAGGCTGACGCTCGACTATGGTGTTCGCTGGGAGATTTACACTCCCATTTCCGAGCGTGCTCACCGCACCGGCCGCTTCCGCGATGTTGATGGGCACACACAATATCTGGTGAATCCTCAGCCAGGCTACAAAACCAATTGGAACGGGTGGGGGCCGCGCGTTCAAGTGGCCTGGCAGGCGACCCAGAAAATCATGGCGCACATTGGCGGGGCTGTTACGGTGATTCCGCCGAACATCTGGCAGGATAACTTCCTCACCGGCTCCACGCCGTATGTGATCTATCCCCGACGCGTTTCGTCGGCACCCGCGCCGTTCAGTTACGGGTACCAGATCTCGCCTTCTCAATTGCCCAATGTCTACACCCCCGACGGGACAAACATCTTCGCAACGGATAATCCCAAAGCAGTTCCGTCGAACACGGTGATGGATGTGGACCGCTACCAGCGAGACCTTGCTGCGTTGACTGATTCGAGCACCATCACTCCTCTCAATTTGTCCGGCATCAATCCGGCATTCGGAAATGGCCGACTCTTTACGTGGACGCTTGGCCTGGAACGGAAGTTCGGTAATTTGACTGCCGATGCGGCGTACGTGGGAACCGCGGCACAGCATTTGCCGCGTTACGGCTTTCCGAATGCCTACCCCGGAGCGACCTCAGAATTTGCCAAAGACACCAGGTTTGATAGCGCGGGAAACGTAGTTGGAGGTTTCGGAGTCGAGAACGTGATTACAAACGACTCGCACTCCTCCTACAATGCGTTGCAAACTTCCCTTTCGGGAACCGTAGGTCACGGCGGTCCGGGAATCCAGGCGGGCTATACCTGGAGCAAGTCCATCGATAACACGAGCCTCGTCCTCGGTGGCACCGGTTCAACCGGAGCGGTAGCATCGGGCTTCTCTCAGAATCCGCTAGATACCCATGCTGAAAAGGCAGTATCGAATTTCGATGTTACTCACGGGTTCAGCGTGAGCGCCGCGCAGGACCTTCATCTGGCCAGCGTCAATTTCCTCGACTTCGTTCCAAAGGTGATCACCGGCGGCTGGGAAATGCTGGTGATTTCGAGCATCAACTCCGGTTCTCCTTTCACCGTATATTCCGGTATTCAACAGACTGGAGCGGGGTCGAACGGCGTGGATCGTCCCAATCAGATTGCGAAGCCTCAGCTCTCGACAGCCCGTAAAGACCGCACCGACTACTTCGGTCATGGCGGGGGCAATGGTCCTGATTTCTTCAGTATTCCCGTGTTCCAACCAGGGGGGACTGGACCGAATCAGGGTTTATTCGGCACACTCGGTCGCAATTCGTTCCGCGGTCCGGCCTTCTATAACTACGACTTCGCATTCATCAAGGACACGCCGCTTGGACATCGATCCAGCGGAGCCGAGCGCATGGGCCTGCAATTCCGTGCCGAGTTCTTCAATCTGTTCAACATTGTGAATATGGGCCTGCCGGCAAACATCCTGGGTGTTTCCACAAACACGACAGGCGGTGTGTCCTCGGCCGTCATCAGCCGCACGAATGGCTTTGGCCAGATCAGCAAGACCGCCGGCAATTCGCGGCAGATTCAGTTCTCACTGAAACTGATCTACTAACCGCATCGAGCTGGACCGGCGATAAGTCGGTCCAGCACCCCCTCTGCTATAAAGGACTGGCATTCCGGCCGGCATTCATCGTGCTGCGAACCGTCGCGTTCGCGCCGTCGCATCAGCATTGCGGGCCGCGGGAGAATTCATGAAAATTGCCTGGTCCCTATCTGCAGTTCGAGCCGTTGCAGCGGCGTCTGCGCTCGCGTTCAGCACATGTTTATCGGTGGCGCAGCAGAATGTTAAGCCCGTAACGAATTACCCGCTTGATTTGACGGTTGTGAAACCGGAGTCCGTCGGCTTCTCGTCAGAGCGGCTTGAACGGCTGCACACGATGCTCCAGGAGGAAGTAGATCAGAAGCACCTCGCCGGTGTCGTCACCATTCTTGCCCGGCACGGCAAAGTTATCGATTACCGTACTTACGGATATCGCGACCTTGCCGGCAGTGCGCCGATGACCAAGGATGTGATCTTCCGCGACTTCTCGATGACGAAACCCATCACGGGCGTCGCGATGATGATTCTGTACGAGCAGGGCAAGTGGTTGCCATCTGACCCAATCGCGAAATTCATCCCCGAGTTCGCGCACCTCAAGGTTTACAAGGGCATGGACCCGAGTGGGAACATGATCCTCACCGATCCCGATCATGCGCCTACGATGCGGGAGTTGATGACTCACACGGCGGGATTCACATACGGATTCTTCGGCGATACGCCGGTCGACAAGATGTACCGCGACGCGAACCTGCTGGCTTCGGCGAACCTGCAGGAGTTCATCGACAAACTCGCGAAGATTCCTCTGCTCTATCAGCCGGGCCAGGGCTGGACCTACAGCATGTCCATGGATGTCCAGGGATATATCGTTGAGAAACTTTCCGGCAAGTCTCTGCCGGATTTCGTGCGCGACAATATCTATACGCCGCTGGGAATGCGCGATGCGGGTTTCTATGTTCCAGAAGACAAGCGCAACCGTTTCTCGGTGCTCTATCGCGCCAGCCCAAATGGTGAACTGGTCGCTGACCCTAGCGCCAGCCGGCGTTCCGGCGACTACGACGTGCAGCCTCCTATGCCATCGGGCGGGGGCGGTATGGTTTCCACTGCCGAGGACTATTACCGATTCGCAACCATGCTTCTCAACAGCGGCGAACTCGACGGCAAGCGTATTCTCGCACCTTCAACGCTGAAGCTGATGACCTCGAACCATGTTCCCAGCGAACTGCTTACCGGCAAGTTTGGCATTGGTTCCCAGATAATGCGGCCCGGGTTTGGGTATGGGTATGACCTTGCGGTTGTCTTCGATCCGCCTGAGGCCAATCTCTCCGACGGCAAGGGGACGTTCTTCTGGGACGGGGCCGCCGGGACGTGGTTCTGGGTCGATCCGACGAACGATATCGTTTTTGTCGGAATGATCCAGCGCATGATGAGCCCGGACAACGGCAGACTGCAGTATCGCGCTCACGCGGTCGTCGACCAGGCTCTCGTCGATCCATCGAAGTAGATGGCCCCGCTAAATTAATCGCACCGGCGCTCGGCCTACTGCTTAAGAAGATCGAGCGCCATGGCGGTCATCGCCGTCACTCCGGTCTCGATGGTTGGCGCATACACGGGAGCAAACAGCGGTGAATGCGGCCCCGGTAGCGGCACGCCTGTTTCCCGGGCATGGGACAGCTTCTCAGGATCAGCCGCGCCCAGGCGAAACATCATCGCCGGGATCTTTCCATCGAGCGAAAACAATCCAACATCTTCGGAACCCATCACCGAATCTGCTTCATCCACGTGATCCGGCCCGAGCGCACTGATTGCGACCTTTCGCATGCGGTCGGTTAACGTGGGATCATTTAACTCCACTGGGGTAATCTCCGTCTGGCTGACGGTCACCACTGGCATTCGGTCCTGCGGAACGCCATAGCCCACGGCGATGCCTTCGGCGGTGCGACGCACGTCGACGATAATCTGATCCCGCACCTTGTCGGAATATGTGCGCAGCGTGAGCCCCATTGTGACTTCTTCAGGGATGATGTTCCGCTTCGCTCCGCCGTGAATCATACCCACCGTGAGCACCGCAGGCTGCTGCGGATCGATCTGGCGCGCGACGATGCTCTGCGCGAGGACGACGAACTCGGCAGCCATCAGTATGGGGTCCTTGCTCAACTGTGGCGCCGAGCCATGCGCCCCAACTCCGCGCATGGTTACATCGATGCTGGTTGAACTCGCCAACATGGGACCGCTCTTGAGAGCCACGCTTCCGGCGGCGTGGGTCGAGTCGTCATGCTCAGAAAGGACAAAATCAGGCTTGCCGAAGCGCTCATACAATCCGTCGGCCAGCATCGCCCTCGCCCCGTCGATGGTCTCCTCGGAGGGCTGCCCGATCAACATCAGCGTTCCGTGCCACTGGCTCTTGCGTTCAACCATTTCCTGCGCCACGCCAAGCAAAACCGTCATGTGAATGTCGTGACCACACGCGTGCATTACGCCCACGTCCTGGCCTTGCGCATTAGTCGATCGCACCGTCGATGCATAATCAAGCCCGGTTTTTTCCACTACCGGCAACGCATCCATATCGGTGCGGATCAGCAAGCGCGGTCCTGCGCCGTTCTGCATGATGGCAACGACGCCATATGCTTGCGATCCATCAGCGTACTTTCCCACATGCTCGGTTACGGTATAGCCCAGTTTGCGCAGATCGCTCGCAAGTAATGCGGAAGTCTTTTCCTCATGGTGCGAGAGCTCGGGATTGCGATGGAACCGTTTATATGTATCGGTGAGAGCCGGCAATTGACGCGCGGCAGATGCGGCCACGCTTGAGGAGGCCGACTGCCCCCGTGCCGGTAGCGCCACCATCGTGATTGCAACAAGCGCGACAATACTTGTCTCTATTAGTCCAGTCATTGGTCTAATCATTGGTCCGGTCTCCAGGGAAATCTTGGGTCAGCCTAACATGCTGAGTCAGAAAGCCTCCCGGGGGATTGATGCGGAACAACAGAATCCTCCTATTGCATTCCCATAGAAACGGGAGTACATTTGCTCCTATTGCTTGGCAAGAGGAGCACCGAATGGGCGACAAGACCGATGTGTGGCAGGGCACGCTGGCCCTGATGATTCTTAAAACGCTCGAAACCATGGGCCCGCAGCACGGTTACGGACTCGCGCGGCGCATCGAGCAGACGAGTGGCGATCTGCTGCAACTCAACTACGGCACGTTGTATCCGGCGCTGCTCAAGCTCGAGCAGGAGGGTTACGTCCGCTCTGAGTGGGGCACTTCCGATAACAATCGGAAAGCGAAGTTCTACGAGCTGACAAAGGCCGGCCACAAGCAGGTGCGGAAAGCCGCCGCCGATTGGGAGCAGGCGACTGAAATCCTCTCCCGCTTTCTAACCCCCGCCGAAGGCGCATAAGCGGAGAGCTCATGAGCACCTTGCAGGCGAAACTTTACGCATTCTGGCGTCGATTCAGCGGAACGTTGCGTCGCACAGACGCGGCGGAGGAGTTCGATGCGGAACTCGAAGCCCATGTCGCGATGGATACGGCGGCGGGCATTGAGGCCGGCCTTTCTCCAATTGAGGCGCGTCGCCAGGCACTCCTGCGTCTCGGTGGCGCTGAAAGAGTCCGCCAGGCACATCGCGAGCAGAGCGGATATTTCTGGATCGAGCAGTTCCTGCAGGATATTCGTTACGGCCTTCGCACGTTGCGGCGTTCTCCCGGCTTCACGGTGACTGCGGTTCTCACACTCGGTCTCGGCATCGGAGCCTGCACTGCAATCTTCAGCCTCGTCAACGCCGTCCTCATCCGTTCCTTGCCGTATGGCGATCCCCAGCGCCTGGTTTATCTCTTCACCCCCAGTTC